>CALNBC010000117.1 GCA_937874755.1 uncultured Clostridia bacterium | reverse complement strand
GATTCATTCTGCCAAGTCGACGAATAACCGCGTGGAGCTTGCCGCAAAGGTTGAGCTGTCCGCCAAAAGTGCGCTACTGCTCTCTATTCCTGCGGCGATGACCGTGGGGATACTTGCGAAGCCGATTTTGACGCTGCTGTTCTCCTCTGCGCTGTCAGCCTCACAACTTAATGTTGCTGCTGAAACGGTTCAGCTGCTGGCTGTCGGGCTGGTGTTTGTGGCTGTGGGAACCGCAGGGGCAATGCAGCTTTGGGCGACGGGGTATATGCGTGTCGGAATATTGAACGCCGTTATCGCACTGGCTGTCAAGTTGTTTTTAACTCTGATTTTGGCTACCGCGGAAAAAACGGTATCAGGAGCGGCTTTCTCCACAGTGGCGGCGCTGTTCACATACTGTGCCTGCAACGCAGTGCAGGTCACGAGAAGGCTCCGTTCGGGGCTGGATGTACTCAACTCCCTAATCAAGCCCTTAATCTGCGCAATGTGCATGGGAACCGCGATGTATTTTCTGTATTTCGCTCTGTTGGATAAGATAATGGGTGCCGCGGGCAGCATCCTTGCCGCCCTGGGCGGGTACCTGATTTATATCGCCCTCGCCTTGGCCATGCGCGTACTCACGCATAGCGATTTGGCCATGTTACCCTTTGGACCGAAACTATACGATATTCTTAACAGAACCGGGATGGTAAAATGAACGATTTGACTATAGCAGGACTGGGAGCTTTCCCCAACCAACTCGCACACCAGGCAAAAAAATGCATTGAATCTGCAAATTTTATAGTGTTTCAGACCAAAAGCAGCCACTCCTTTGAGGAGGGACGCGGATGGATGAGCTGCGATGACCTTTACGATTCCAGCGAGGACTTCGACGAACTAAACAAGGCAGTTGCAGAACGCCTCGAAGACCTGTGCGAAAGGGGCAGTACCGCGTTTTTAATGCAGGGCTCCCCTCTCGGAAAGGCCATGACTAAAGAAATCGTCCGCGAGTGCAAAGAGCATGGCAAATCTGTTTCGATTATACCGGGAACAAGCTACGCCGATGCGGCAATCGCAAGTTCGGAATATTGCTTTGATGCGCCTGCGGTTTCGTTGGACGCAATCTCTGCTGAGGGGGCACGCATCGACCCGACTAAACCTCTGGTAATTTGCGAGATAGACAGCTTGCTCCTTGCAGGAACGGCAAAGCTGGAGATGCTCGAGTATTACCCCGCGGATTGGCAAGTCACCCTCGCAGTGCCCGAAGGGAATGAATACAATTGTATCTTTATTCCGCTTGCAGAACTAGACCGCCAGCAACAGGAGCTTTATACCTGTGCGACCTGCGCCATATTGCCCCCTTTGAGTTTTTTGGATATGGAGAGGCGGGGCGTCGAACAGGTGGACGAGCTTGTCAAGCTCCTCCGCGCTCCCGGCGGGTGCCCCTGGGATGCGGAGCAGACGATAAAATCCCTCCGTTCGACGGTGCTGGAGGAGGCTTATGAGGTCGCCGAAGCGATAGACGACGAAGACGACATAGGCCTTTGCGAAGAACTGGGAGACCTTTTGCTCCAGGTGGTGTTTTTGTGCAGAATAGCCGCAGAACAGGGAAGCTTTACCCTTCGGGACGCGGCGACGGACCTTTGCGCGAAGATGATTTACCGCCATCCCCACGTCTTTGGAGATGCTGTGGCAAAGGACTCTGCAGCGGTACTGTCCGCTTGGGAGAACCTTAAAAAGACCGAAAAGGGGATGGAGTCCCAGGGAGATGTGCTCAAGGCTGTACCCAAAACACTGCCCGCATTAACGCGCAGCGCCAAGGTTCAAAAAAAAGCTGCAAAAGTCGGGTTCGACTGGGATTCCCCTAAGGATGCATTGAAAAAGGTGCTGGAAGAATCGCAGGAATTCGAAGCAGAACTCGACAGCGGCAACCAAGACCGCGCATTTGAAGAGATGGGCGATTTGCTCTTCGCTGTGGTGAATGCGGAAAGGCTTTCCGGTATAGACCCGGAGCTTGCGCTTACAAGGGCGACAGAGAAATTCACCCGCCGTTTTTGCGACATGGAGGAAGAGGTGAATAAAAGCGGTAGAGAAATGGAAGCAATGTCATTGGGCGAACTCGATTCGGTATGGGACGAGGTTAAAAGGAAAACTCATTGAGCACAAAAAGCCCAAAAATGCTTGAAAAGTCTTGTAGAACGCAACAAATACTGCTAGAATAGAAAAGCCGACAAAGCCTGTCCATGCCCTAAAAATTGGCAAGTGGCAGAATATTTTATCAGGCAGCATAAACCGCGGCAATCTCCCAGCTGCAGGCTGCGATTATTACTGCAATACACACATACTTTCAGGAGGATTTACCATGAACAAGAACGAACTCATATCCGCTGTTGCTGAGAAGAGCGGCCTTTCCAAAAAGGACGCAGAAAAAGCCGTTTCCGCTTTTGTTAACACGGTAACCGAGTCTCTCGCGCAGGGAGATAAGGTTCAGCTTGTCGGCTTCGGCACGTTTGAGGTCAAAGACCGCGGCGCCCGCAAAGGCCACAACCCCCTCACCGGTGCCGAGATTGACATTCCTGCGTCCAAAGCACCCGCTTTCAAGGCAGGCAAAGCGCTTAAAGACGCATTAAACTGAGTTTGTTGCCATGGCGAATAAGGACCTCCAAGTCAATTTTGGGGGTTCTATTTTTATGTTTGCCGTTGCGAGGAAGGCTAGTATAAAGCGAATATACCTTTCTTATTTGGAAATTCTCATCAATATAAACTGGCGCTATTCTTAACAGTTCCAATATATATCCACATACTTGCCTATAATATTACTGTCACAACGCATCACCGTTTCCGGACTCAATCAAAAAATGAAGTCCTCTTTGGTTATTGGCTTTTTGTTTTCATACATAAAAACCCAAAAATCCTCTAAAGTGGGATGGAATTATCACGATATACTTATAAAGGTGTATTTATTCCATGGGTTGTGGGTGCATTTCTTTGGGTAGCTGGAAGCTCTAGCGTCGCAGCAAGAGAAACAGGGGGTCTACTATGAAAGTTTCGGGTAGTACAGAAAGCTCCATCAGTTCTGTAAACAGGGCTAACAGTTTGATTGCGCCAGAGCAGGACAGCTTTGTCAGAGCTATTCAAAAACAAAAGTTCAATTTGCATAAACAAAGGCTGGGCGTTACTGCAAACAAAGAAATGACAGATAAAGAAAAGGAACAGACGCGAGCTGAGTTAAAACAACGGCTTAATAATCTGAACGAGCAACTGAATGGCAAAAACGCTGATGCAGTTAAGGGCAAAAGCGAAAAAGCCGTCGATGGTGTAAAAGAGACTGCAAACGTAGAAATTGGCGACGAATCGTCAGAGGTGTTGTTTGAAGAGGAGTTTTTGCGCGGCGTTTACAACGCAGATGCCTCACTTAAACAGGTGAGT
The DNA here is from genome assembly GCA_937874755.1 of uncultured Clostridia bacterium. Lineage (GTDB taxonomy): Bacteria > Bacillota > Clostridia > Christensenellales > CALWSW01 > CALNBC01. Next base: position 8,369 of record CALNBC010000117.1, on the reverse strand, counting down.
GCAGCGCGAATTGCGATGATGAAGATGGGTGCAAGGATTAAGACCCTCGAAACCGAAATAAGGATGGACAGCGCGCGAGGAGTTGCCACGGCCAAAAAAGAGGAAGCGCTATCCGACATTAAGAGCAAGCTGTTCGACATATCGAACAAACTGAACCGCCCGGATGCAACCGGTTCGGGCAAGGCAGAAATCGCTTACAAGTCTATAAAAGATGGCAATAGTGGAGATAAGTCCGTCAAAGCTGAAGATGAGGTAATACTCCAGGTTGAGACGCGAATCCCCCTTAAGTTGCGCAAGGTCTGGTTGCACAGCGGCACAAGGCTTGTAAATGTAAAGCTTTAGATGCCGCTTACCAATAAGCAGCAATAAGGCTCCCCTGGTGTACTCCCACGAAAAGCCTCCTGTCGTTTATATTGGGCAGGAGGCTTTTGCTGCGGCAATCTGATAATCCGCATTATTCCTGATTAAGTATAAAGCTATTAACCACATGGGCGACGCCGCCCTCGTCGTTGCTGCGGGTGATGAAATCAGCTTCGGCTTTGACCGCGTCCCCCGCGTTGCCCATCGCAACGCCCAGACCCGCGGCTTTTATCATGCCTATGTCCACAATATCGTCGCCCACGGCTGCTATTTCCAATAAATCTATACCCAGCAATTCTGCAAGGTGAGCCATCGCGATTTCTTTTTTGATGTCGTGGGATGTGTAGAACTCTAATATGTTTATCCAGGTCTTGGAAACGCCGTATTCCGGCAGTTCACGCTTCATGCGCTCCATGCATTCGGACACGACTTCCGGTTCCGGGTCAGTAAACAGCATTATCTTGCAGCAGTCGTCGCAATCGCGTTTGTTAAAATCGATAATAGAACCTTTCATGCCGAAGGATTCTTCATAAAAAACCGTAGCCTTGCTGCCCTCTTGGGCGTAATAGTCCCCGTCGTCCCTGATTGCAAGGAAGTCGTAGCCGTACTTGTTGGAAAATGCCACGCAATCCTTGACCTGCTCCACGGTCATCAAATAACCGAAGAACTTGGAATTATCAGACGCGCGCCAGACCGAAGAACCGGAACCCGCTATAACGTACGGGTCCGAAAGTGCAAGCTCATCGAGCACGCTCTTTTTGAGTGCGGGGTATGGTCGGGCGGAACCTATGACTATTTTGACCCCCGCATCCTCCGCGGCGCGGACGGCCTCCTTGTCGGCTTCAGAAATTTGACCAGAACTGGAAATCAAAGTTCCGTCGACGTCGAGCACCAGCATTTTATACATATATTCCTCCGGAGTCGTTCAAGCAAATGTATCCACAGCGATTTTTGCAAGCAGGAGCGCCATCACTCCCAGCATCATAGGTCGGATGAGTTTCGCTCCCCGCTTGATGGCAAGCCGGGAGCCTATTATGCCGCCCGCGATGCCAAATAGGGCGGCGGGGACGGCGAGCGTATAGTTTATCCTGCCGCTTAGCGCAAACGTCGCCAGGGCGCCGATATTAGACGCGAGGTTGGCGAGCTTTGCGGTGCCGCTGGCTTGAACGGCGTCCAGCCCAACGGCGGAGGAAAGGGCAATTATCCAGAAGGTTCCTGTACCAGGACCGAAAAAACCATCATAAGCGCCTAAAGCAAGCCCAAGTACCGCGCAAAGCGCATAGAGCGGAAAGCCGAAAATGCGCTGGCGGGATACCTCCCCGAAGTCCTTCTTGAATATGGAGAAAATTGCGATAATCGGAATGAGCACAATCATCAAAAGCCCTATGGCTTTGCCGCTGACGAGGAGCGAGAGCCTGGCGCCGATAGCCGCGCCGATAATCGAGAATACGCCCGAAACAATTGCTATGGGCACATTGACGCGACCGTTTTTTATGTACTGGATAGATGCGGCGAGGGTGGACAAAGATGAGGAGAATTTGTTGCTGCCGAGCGCGGTGTGGGCGGCAATACCCGAAGCGTAATAGGAGGGAAGGGAAATGAGCCCGCCGCCGCCCGCGATGGAATCCACCAGTCCTGCAAGAAAAATCATAGGGAAAAGCAGCAGTTCGCTCATACTCATACATGCGTAGTCCTATTTGTTTGGTCGGCGGGAGTATAGGTTCACTTGGGTTTAATGCTTCGCGCGCCGCAGTCTTGAGCCGTAAACCGCGGTTGGTCCCAAGCACCGTGTAAATAAGTATAATGGCTGTGAGGTCAAATTGCAAACACACATCTCAAAGCAACAAGCAAGAGAGCGGAGTACAGGGTCGGGAACAAATAAAAAAGCGGGCTGCATTTGAAAGCAGCCCAAATAGCCGTATTAGCTATTTTTCAAGTATCCTTGCAAGGAACTCCCTGGTGCGCGAATGCTTGGGCGAACCAAAGATCACTTCGGGGCTGTCCTGCTCGAGTATTACGCCGCCGTCCATAAAGCAGACGCGCTGCGCTACCTCCCGCGCAAAAGCCATCTCGTGGGTGACGACGAGCATGGTCAGCCCCGTGGTCGCCAAACCGCGCATGACTTTGAGCACTTCGCCAACCATCTCCGGGTCCAGCGCGCTGGTGGGTTCGTCGAACAGCAACACCTCTGGATCCATGGAAAGCGCCCGGGCGATGGCGACGCGCTGCTTCTGACCACCCGAAAGCTGGTGGGGGCGGGCGTCTGTAAATTGGGACATGCCTACCTTGTCGAGGTACGAGCGGGCAGTTTTTTCGGCGTCCGACCTGTTTTTGCCAAGCACCTTGACCTGACCTGCAACGCAGTTTGCAAGTGCGGTCATATTGTTGAAGAGGTTGAACTGCTGGAACACCATGCCGACTTTTGCCCTGTACTTCGAAAGGGAAAACCCAGGGGATTGAATGTTTTTGCCGTGGAAGAGCACCTCGCCCCCCGACGGCGTTTCCAACAGGTTGATGCAGCGAAGCAGTGTGGACTTACCCGAGCCGGACGCGCCAATAATGCAGATAACCTCGCCCTGACCGGCGGATAAGTCTATATCCTTGAGCACTTGATGGTCGCCGAAGGATTTTTCAAGGTGGCGGACTTCGATTACATTGATCATTTCTCCGCCTCCTCGGTTACCTTAATCTGCGCCTGCAATACGGTTTGGGAACCGTGGATGGTGTAGTTCTTGGGACCGTCCATGCGCTTTTCGAGGTAGAGAAGCAGGCGGGTGATAGTGAATGTCATCACAAAATAGACTGCGCAGGCGATGACGAAGGATTCAAAAATGCGCATGTAAGTTCCCGCCGCGCTCTTTGCGGTAAAGAATACCTCCGCTACGGATATTACCGACAGCACCGAGCTGTCCTTGATGTTTACCACGAACTCGTTGCCTATACTAGGCATTATGTTCCTTATCGCCTGGGGGAGTACGACGCTCGTCATGCTCTGCCAGTGGGTCATGCCTATGGAGAGAGCGCCTTCGTTCTGCCCATTGTCTACCGAGATGACGCCGCCCCGCACGATTTCTGCCATATACGCGCCCGTGTTGATGGAGATTATGAACATACCGACATAAAGTGCGTAATCGGCGGAAACCGAGGGGAACACGCCGTAGTAAATGACCATCGCTTGCACCATCATCGGTGTGCTGCGGAAAAGCTCGATGTAGGTGATGAACAAACCCCTAAGCAGCTTAAGCCCGACACGCTTGAATATGGAGTCGGTGGGGCGAACGGGAATAGTGCGCACTATGGCGATAACAAGCCCTATCAAAAAACCCGCTATTGTGCCGACTAACGCCAGCAAAAGGGTGTTGACAGCACCGCTCAGGAACAGTCCGCTGTACTTTTCGGCGATGTAGACGACTCCGCCCCAGAAGGATTGTGGCATTGCTTACCTCTAAGAATTATTCTTCGTTGATTGGCTGGTTTTCCACCGCCGCGTTCATCATTTCTTCTCTGGTTTCCTGGCTGATGGCCGCCAATGCGTCGTTTATGCTCTGGACGAACTCTTCGCTGCCCTTTTTGACGGCGACTGAAATCGCAACGTCTTCCTTGGAAGCTTCGAAGCCTTTGCCTTCTTCGAATTCGACGTAGGATATCCCCGAGTTCGCTGCCATGGCAGAAACCGCGCCGGGGCGTTCGGAGACATAGCCGTCTATCTTGCCGCTGTTGAGGGCGACTATCATCGCAGGGAAGGTTTCCATAGCGGTCTGCTTCGCAACGCCGGGAATCTGGTCGATTACGGTGTAGTGGAATGTGTTGAGCTGGGCGGTTATCTTCGCGCCTGAGAAATCAGCAAGGCTTGTGGCGGAAGCGTAAGCTCCGTCCTTGTTGACGACGAGCACGAGCTCGGATTCGTAGTAAGGGTCTGAGAAGTCCACGCTTTCCGCGCGCTTTGCAGTAGGCGACATTCCGGCGATGACAACGTCAATCTTGCCGCTGTTCAGCGCGGGGATAAGTCCATCCCATTCGGTCTTGACTATGACTAGTTCGCGGTCGAGAGCTTCTGCGAGCAACTTGGCAATCTCAACGTCATATCCGCCAGCGTAGCCTCCGGTGCTGATGGACACAGCGTTGTTGGAATCGTCCATCTGGGTCCAGTTAAAGGGAGTGTAGTTGCACTCCATGCCCACCTTGAGCTGCTGCTTTTCGCTTGTCCCAGCGGTGCTGCAGGAAACAAAGGACAGCATTAGAGCGAGCGCGAGTGCGATTGCCAGTGTCTTCTTCATGGTCTGCCTCCTATTGATTAGAGAATGTATGGGCATACTGTATGTTCGGTATTTTCTCACCCGAGGGACTATTCGTCAATATTAAAAGCGCTGGCAGTGCAGTAATGAAAGTGGCGGATGCTCTTGATTTGCCGTTAAATGGATTTTATGTTTAGTAAATTAACGCTTTACTGAATTAGATAAATGAACTATACTATATTTTATAGTACATGTCACCTATTTTAGATTTTAACAATTATCATAACGGAGGATGTTTTGATGAAACGCTTTCTTGCACTTTTGTTGACGGCTGTTATGGCACTTGCCCTGTTCGCCGGCTGCTCCAGCCCTGCCTCACAAAGTTCTGCCGAGGATACTTCCCTCGACGACATAATGGCAAAAGGCCATTTCATCGTCGGGCTGGACGATTCCTTCCCCCCCATGGGCTACAGGGATGAAAACGGCAACATAGTCGGATTTGACATCGACCTTGCAAAGGCCGTCGCCGCGCAGATGGGCATCGAAGTTAAGTTCCAGCCCGTCGTTTGGGAGAATATCGCCCTCGAAATTGCGAACGGCAATGTGGACGTCATCTGGAACGGCTGCACCATTACCGACGCCAGGAAGGAAACCTTCGATTTCTCCGACCCATATATGGAAAATGCCCAAGTCGTCATAGTGCTCACAGATGCTCCTTATCAGACGCTCGCCGACCTCGTCGGGAAGCAGGTCGGAACGCAGGATGGTTCCTCTTCCCAGATTGCCATAGAGAACAACGCGGAATTCTCATCTTCGATAGCGGGCATAACCGGCTACCCCACCTATGACAAGGCTCTGCTCGACCTCGTAGCAGGGCGAGTGGACGCGGTCGTGGCAGACGCTACCGTTTTCGGCTATTATTACGGCATAGACCCCACCACCTACCGCAAGCTAGACGAAGAGCTTGGCGCAGAGGAATTCGGCATCGCCTTTGCCAAGGATGCTGATGCTTTCCGCGCCGCTCTGCAGGAAGCTTTGGACGAAGTTATCGCCAACGGTACTGCGGCTCAGATTTCCGAATCCTGGTTCGGGTACGACGTTACTGCAAACTAAAAATCGCAATAGATGATTGAAGAACAGCAGGGGGCGCGGTAACCGCGTTCCCTGCAAACGCTGTCATAAGGTAAATATAAATGAACATGATCGAGTACATCATCAAGCTCATGCCCGCACTTTTAGAAGGCACTGGAATGACTCTGGCTATATTCTCCATTACGCTGGTGATTTCGCTTCCGCTGGGGCTTTTGGTCAGCCTGCTGCGGGTTTCAAAAAACAGGGTGGTGGCGAAGGCCGTCGAGATTTACTGCTGGGTGATGCGCGGCACGCCGCTGCTCTTGCAGCTGATGTTCGTTTATTACGGGTTGCCTGCCATAAGCCCAAGCCTTACCATGCCCGCTTTCACTTGCGCAATCATCGCCTTTTCGCTGAACTACACTGCCTATTTTGTAGAGATTTTCCGCGGCGGAATTGAATCCATTGAACAAGGGCAGCTGGAGGCGGCGGACGTTCTCGGTCTTAGCCGCTACCAGACCATGCGCCGCATAATTCTGCCCCAAGCGATAAAAAGGGTACTCCCTTCCCTTGGGAACGAGGTCATAACGCTGGTAAAGGACACCGCGCTGGTTTACACGATAGCCATACACGAGCTTCTGCGCGTCACACAGATTGCCGCCACAAGGGACTTTAGAAGCGACGCATTCATCGCCGCCGGCGTGATTTACCTGTTGCTGACATTTGTGTGCACCAGGCTGCAAAAGCGCGTCGAAAACAAATTCGCATATTACCGCTGAGGAGGGCAAATATGATACTCAGAGCGGAAAACATAGTAAAATCCTTCGGAGAGCTGGGGGTGCTTAAAGATATCAGCCTTAATGTCAACAAAGGGGACGTCGTGGCGATAATTGGGGCGTCCGGCTCGGGGAAATCGACCTTCCTGCGCTGCCTCAACTACCTTGAGCTTATTCAAAGCGGCAATATATTCATAGACGACGAGCCTATGGTGGTTACAAAGCCGGGGAAAAAGCCGGTGTACGCGCCCGAAAAGGAACTTAAAACACTTCGCAGCAAACTGGGAATGGTGTTCCAGAGCTTCAACCTGTTCCCCCACAAGAACGTGCTGGAAAATCTCATCGAAGCGCCCACCATAGTCAAAAAAATGCCCAAAGCCGAAGCGATATCTAAGGCGGAGGAGCTGCTTGCCAGGGTCGAGCTTTCGGACAAGCGCAACGCTTACCCCTATGAGCTTTCGGGAGGGCAGCAACAGCGCGTCGCCATAGCGCGGGCGCTGGCGATGGACCCCGAATTGCTCTGTTTCGACGAACCCACCAGCGCGCTGGACCCCCAGCTTACAGGCGAAGTGCTTCGCGTTATGCAAAATCTTGCGGCGGACGGTATGACCATGCTTGTGGTCACACACGAGATGGGTTTCGCCAGGAACGTCGCCAACCACGTGGTGTATATGTCCGACGGGCTGATAGTCGAAGAAGGCACCCCGGAGGATGTGTTCGTCAACTCCGGAAACCCTAAACTGCGCGCGTTTTTAGGCATGGCGGAAGAGAAGGAATAAGCTATCATCAGGCAAACAACAATAAGAAGGCCGGAAGAATCCGACCTTTTTTTAATGTTATTACTGCCAAAAATATACCTAAATTATTAAAACAATGAAGGAAATACCGTTTAGATGAAGAAATTAAAATAGTCTGCTGTATACACCTCCCAAAGAATGGTTTAAACTGATACAAAAAGTTAAGCGATGGGCAGCCCCAGCGGCAAATACGATTCCGAAAGGACCAGGATTATGGCGCGTTTTGATGCGGAACGGCCTTTTTATGCAATGAACGTAAAAACCACTCCTCATTTTGGGGAGCTTGAGCCCAACAATCCGCTTTACGATATGACAGGCAGGGACGCTGCTAAGCTAGAAATAAACGCAAAGGGCAGCGCGGAGCTTTCGGCGTCCCAAGAGTATCTTGCATCTATACTCTCCCAACACGACGAAAAATCAAAAAAACAAAGGGGCGTTCCGCTGCTCTATGTCGGAGCGATTCCGCTGCGTTTTTCAGAAGGCGAGATTAGGATAAATGCACCTGCGCTTCTGATACCCGCTCGGGTACTGCGCGGCAGCGGAGATGAGCCGGCCCAGGTATTTGCCAGGTTTGACGACGCGCAGCTGAACGGTCCTCTTTTTGACCTGCTTGAACACCGGTTCAGCTTCACGATAGATTGGCCTCACAACCTTCGCGAAGGTTATGAGGGCATAAAAGCAGCTTTAACCGCACTTCAGAAAGCAGCCCGCCCCGGTTGGGGGGTGTACGACGAGGCGGTGCTATCTTTGTTTGACCTTTCTGGTTGGCATGTATATTCGCATTACTCAAAAAGGTCAGATGAAATAGCCTTGCACCCTCTGGCAGGTTCGATAGCCCGGGGTAGGCTGACCTTCGCGCCGTCTCCCCTGCCCGAAGAAAACGAGGAGGAACCCCTTGCGCTGCCGCTTTGCGCGGACTCAGCCCAAAGGAGCGCGGTTCGAGCGGTCGCGCAGGAGAACAGCCTGCTTTTATCCGGTCAAAAGGGAAGCGGCAAGACCACAACATCCGCAAACGCGGCTGTGAACGCGCTTTACTCCGGAAAGACGGTGCTTTTCGCCGCAGATGACGGCGATAGAAGAAATGCGTTTGTCAAACTAATCGAAAGTAGCGGGGCGAAGGACTTTTACTT
>CALNBC010000116.1 GCA_937874755.1 uncultured Clostridia bacterium | reverse complement strand
AAATTAATCTATCCTTTTCGTTCTCTATACAGTTTTCAAGGTCCGGTCTTGCCTCCCCGCTCGCGGGTCAGCTTGTATATAATATCAATCTCGAATGAGTTTGTCAACACCAATTTTTGTTTTTTGTCGAAAAAAGCATTAATCGCCATTCCCGCATCTTACGCTACATCACCGTTTTGGGGCGACGTTTGATAAGCATACATGGTTTCTCCCTTCTATTCAACCCCCAAAATCTGTAAATAGCGAAAATGTCTCGGCGGGAAGCATGGCCCCCGCCGAGATATTTTCTAACGCTATTCCTTACGTACTAATAGAAGCGTTTGTTCAAAGCGTCGTATGCATCGCACCAGCGATTGAAAGCCCTCTGGTAATCGTCGAACTTGCTGCTGTCCGGCTTATATTCCGTGGTGAACTTGACGGCGCGCTTCACCGCTTCGCGGCAATCGGAATACACGCCCGAGCCTACCCCGGCATAAAGCGCAGCCCCTAGGCATCCGGTTTCGGAGGTTTGGAGCAACTGGAAAGTCTTGCCCATAACGTCTGCTAGCATCTGGCACCAGAAGGGAGACTTTGCTGCACCGCCTGTGAGGCGGATTGTGTTGACCTCGATACCCGCTGCTTCTTCAGAACGAACTATGTCGTACATCTCGTAGCAGATGCCTTCTAGTACAGCTCGCGCGATGTCTTGTTTTGTTGTTCCCAGACTCATACCCAGCATAGTACCGCGAGCGTTGTAGTTCTGCCTGCCGCCAGAAGCGCCCTGCAGGAAGGGCAGGAACGTGATACCGTTTGCGCCTATCGGCACATCCTCCATCTGCTCGGTTATGAGATTGTATGGGTCTTTGCCCTGGAGCTTGCCCGCAATCTTTTCGACGTCACCAAATGTGTCTCTGTACCATCTAAAGGAGGACGCAGCGGTGACGGAGGTCGCCTCGATGGTCCAGTTACCTACGCCGTGGTTACCCTTGACGATAAGGCGTTTTTGGGGGTCACGGATGGGCTTGTTGGCGGCTACGAAGCACGCTCCAAAAGTTCCGATAACCATAACGGCTTCGCCCTCGTCGAGTAGACCGCCGCCAAAGTGGCCGCAGTTCTGGTCGTGGGCGCCTATGCAAATATTGCACCCCACAGGCAATCCGGTTTTTTCAGCTATGTCTTCCTGGATGTGGCCGACTATCTTTCCAGGCTCGGTGACGAGCGTGGCGCGTTGGTCTTCGCGGATGCCCAATATGTCGTGGATGCGCTTTGACCAAGCATTATTGTCGACATCGGCTGTCGCTTCTCGGGAAGCGGAAGAAAGGTCGGTGTAGTAGCCGTCTGCGCCGAACTGCTTAAGGAAATAATCCTGATGGGTGGAGAAAATCTTGGTCTTTGCCCAGTTTTCGGGCTCGTTATTCTTTAACCACATAAGCTTGGGTAATGAGAATATTAAGTTTCCGCTCTGGGCTCCAGTAACAGCGTAGTATTCGTCGGGGGAAATGCTGCGGCTTATCTCATCCACTTCTGCTTGGGTGGCGCGAAGGTCCTGCCAAATAACGAAATCGCGAAGAAGCTTGTCGTCTTCGCCTATTAGACC
>CALNBC010000115.1 GCA_937874755.1 uncultured Clostridia bacterium | reverse complement strand
TATCTTTGGCGTCAATATCCAAACATATAAATCCTCCTTTTTGATGCGGCGCAGGCGGTTTATTCCCTTGACCATCAGGAAGATGACTAGCGATATCAGCAGGAAGCTCACGATGCTCTGGATGAAGGAACCGTAGAATATCGCGGTTTCCGGCGTATCGCCCACAGCCGGTGTGAGCACCAGCTTGAGACCGGAGAAATCATAGCCGCCGATAAGCCAGCCTATGAAGGGCATCACAACGTCATTCACCAGCGAATTGACTATCGCGGTGAACGCACTGCCGATAATTACGCCGACGGCGAGGTCTATGACGCTTCCCCGCGAAATGAACTCCTTGAATTCGGCAACAAAGCCTTTTTTCTTTTCCAATTTGGAAAACCTCCAATAGTTATTACTGCGTTTCTATTTTACCGTTTGTATCGCACAGCAGAAAGTCCGTCTTGTTGAAATTTTACAAAAAATGGCGGTAGGTGTTTCCCGCCATTTTTTACTTTAATTTGATGCGATTCGTTTGGGCAAATTAAAGATTGAGCCCGAGAACCTTTGAAATTGTATATACTACTCCATTTTCGTCGTTTGTCTTTTCTGTAACATACCGCGCGGCGGCCTTTATGTCCGGGTGGGCGTTTTTCATCGCGTAGGTATGTGTGCATTTATCCATCATGGACATATCGTTTACGTAATCGGCGAAAACCATGGTTTCATCCCGTGAAATTCCTAATTTTTCCATAAATTTGGTCAGAGCGACGCCCTTGTTTGAGCCCTTTTGCACGACGTCTATCCAGCTTTCACCCGAAGGCAGCAGGTCATACTTGTCCATCAGAGGGGCAAGACCATCCATTCCGTGGGTTTCGGCTTCGATTTGGTCGGAGCAGGAAATCTTGCAGAAGGTATCCATCTCAATCGCGCTGTAAATATCGTCGAGTAATACAGGACCTTTGAAATAACGATTGACGAGATCAAGGAAAGACTCGGCTCTGTGCTGGATGTAGAATCCATTCATACCGCAAAGTCCGGGATAAAGGTCGCCCACCTCGAACACCAGGTCGAGTATGCGGTGTATTTCGGAATGGTCGATTTCGGCGATGTTGATTAGCTTTTCCTTGAAATAAGTGGAGCAGCCGTTATCGCAGATGAATCCCATGCGGCTCTTGTATGGCTCAAAGGTGCTGCTCAAGGTCAAATACGACCTGCCGCTCGCCGGTACAAAAGCTATGCCCTTTTCGGTGAGAGCTTCCATGAGAGCAGGGAAATCCTTTGGCAGTCTTTTTTGGGAATCCAGCAGAGTCCCGTCCATATCGGCAACGATTAGCTTTATCAAAATCTCTTCCCCCAATTGATTGCTTTTGTCACTCGTTCGCGATTTAACATGTATATACAATAATAGCATAGTTTTGAATGCTCTTGCAACAAATGTGCAAATAATATCAATGCTAAATAACTGCTTATTCTCAATGAACTGCACTGTCCTTGGAAATGAACGACAATATACAGTCAATTTACCAGTGTTAAATCCCGAGTATTGAGCAAATTAAGTTCACGATCGTAAAAGGAGGTGAACGACGATGGCTAACAGAAAACGCGCTCTAATTCCAGAGTCGCAGCAGGCTTTGGACAGCTTGAAAACCGAAATAGCTTCTCAGTTGGGCGTCGACTACACTACCCAGGACAAAGGAAACCTGACCTCCAGGCAAAATGGTTCCGTCGGCGGAGAAATGGTAAAACGCATGATAGCTTTTGCCGAGCAGAGCATCAAGTAACCCAACCGACCCCCGAATTCCCCTGCAGGGGATGAACATAAAAATTGGCCAATTTTGACTTAACCAAACGAAAGGAAACTACCATGAACAACAACTCGAACAGCTCAAACAACTACGTTAACACTTCCCCTGAGGCTGCCCAGAACCTCAACAAGATGAAATACGAAATCGCAACCCAGCTGGGCGTAAACCTCAAACAGGGCTACAACGGCGATCTGACCTCCCGTGAGGCGGGTTCTGTCGGCGGCGAGATGGTCAAGCGCATGATCTCCTACGCCTCCTCGAACATGAAGTAAGCTAAAGCTAATAGCTACCGATCGGGCGTCCGCTGCGGACGCCCGGATTTTTGGGGTT
>CALNBC010000114.1 GCA_937874755.1 uncultured Clostridia bacterium | reverse complement strand
CCTTTTTGCATTTAAGTTTTTTGAATATGCCCATATTCCACCTCCGTTACCAGCCCCCACGGACGCCGCCGCTGCCGATACCCTCATCAGCGTTTGACATACTTTCCTCATAGGACAGTTTCTCGCGGGGCAGCGGAGCGGGGTCTCCGCAGCGGACGCATTTGCCGTCCTTGTATTCGTGAGGTAAATAATGCATGTCGCCGCAGACCTCGCATTTATCGTAGCAGCGATTGGGAACGCGTTGCCATTTGTGCATCGTCTGGCTCTTGCCGCACCGCTTACAGCGATAAAAGCAGTTTCCGAAGGTCTGATAGGGCGCAGGCTTAATCAAAACCCACTTATGCCCGAAGATTTTACAAAGAAGCTCCATTGTTTCATCCTCCTGATAGCTGTTTCTGCGCTTGTTGCATGGGTGACCTATCGTGTTACGCTGTCATGTGATTGACCTTACTTATCAAACAATCCATTTAGATATTGTACGATCTCATCATCGTAAATACTGACCTCGTATGTCCAAACTTCGCCCTTTTTGTTGAGGCGGGAGCTGGACTCGGTAGCTGTGAATCTCTGCTCGTCTACAAGCGCCCAATCCGAAAGCCGGATGACCTCGATAATCATATTCTCCGCAGTTGCTCCAGCCACATTCTTGCCGGAGGAGTCCTCCCAATAACCAATGCGTTCCGTTCCTATTCGGAAAGCGACCACAGTATTGACCTTATCAGGATTGCCTTCAAAGCCTGCAAGAATATCTCTCGCTTCGTATTGGTATGTGTCCTTTGCGCGGTCATATAGGATGTACCGTGCATTTTCCGGCAGCGACGCGCCGGTTTCGGAATACTGTTCACGCATATAGGGACGAAGCGCCTTGTCGATACGGGAGGTATTCGACTGCGTGGTGAGCAAACTTACTCCGACTGACAATACGAGCATTAGAACAACACTGCCAATGATGATTAACGCTTTTGGGAACCTGCGCTTTGGGTTTTTGGCCGTTCCTCGCTTGGTCTTGGTAATTCCCCAAATCCCAAGCGCGAGCAACACGAAGCCAACCATGAAAAACTGCAAATTTCGCAGCATAAACCCGTTTTCAAAGCTGCCGACAGCCGCGAGATAAACGCAGTACGCGATCACTCCGATTCCAGCAAACAATGAAAAGATTGATATAATGCGTTTCAAAATCTCGCCCCCTTCGTAGCGGTCATTCGTCTGTACTAACCATGCTTGCGCCGAATTAGAATAGCCAACAGCAGGAGCAAACCGCATACTGCGATGCAGATCATTTGAAACCTTCTCACAGGCGGGTAATTTGGCATTGAGATATAGATCATTAAGGCGTCTGCGAGTAGCGACGCGATGAGCCATCCCTTTCCAAAAACGGAGTCTGCGTTATACTCCCGGTCTTTCCCGATATTATTGGTGCTCAATTCCATTCTACCCGCGAAATAGAACACAAAAGAAAAAACGAAAGCA
>CALNBC010000113.1 GCA_937874755.1 uncultured Clostridia bacterium | reverse complement strand
CCAAACATGATTTTACCGTCTTTAAAGGTTCGACCTGTTCCCTAATACGTGATGGAACGAGCTCATCAGATTGATGTCTATCCTGTAGTTTGTCATATATCTGTTCGCGGGAATAAGTCAACACCATTTTATTGTTTTCCCCGTCCTCGGGAACAAGTCAAAGCTGATAGGTTGATTGGACAGAATTGATGTTTTCCCAGACACTAAATGGAGAGCTCATCAGATTGATGCTTGATCTGAAAAATCATTTCCATGTTCACGGAAATTGGTCGATGATGTCTGTGAATGCCTCATCTATCCGGGAGACAGTTCCATAGTTTTTCTCGACGTTCTCCGTTCTCGAAAGCAAGTCTATTATAAGTTAAAGCGTAGCTTTCTCTGTTGGACGTCGTAAAGTGTTTTGGCATAGCAACAATCTTAGTTAACTTAAGCGTAATATCATTCAATCGATGCAGCCATTAGTTTCACGATTTTCCCCCTCGCTTAATTCTGCATGGTCAAATAGCCCATGTTTCTAAAGCTTTATTACAAAGGAAATTGGCGCGCTGCCGGATTGTCGATTCATCCCATACGTCCTCTTCGAGGTAAGGCGATAGGGTTTCAATACCTTCTGCATATGCTTGAAGACCTCCCCTATCTCCTTGTCCGGCTTTTTTGGTTGGCCAGTCTGCATCCCTGATTGAAGCGTTAAGCGACTGTGTGATAATCGTCAAGTTACCGAGAGTCAGTAGAATGCGGTCACGGGCATCACCGGCTGCTTTATCCCCCGAAAATGACCAGTGGTTACGCCATTTTTTGGGCATGATATGCTCAAGACTATACTTGTTGATCCCGAGCAATTGCGTAGAATGTTTGCGGCGGTCACGGATTTTCGATTCTATCAGGTAGATAACTCCAGCGGCATATTTGTTAGTAAGCCAAGACTCTTTGAAAGCGGTTCTAACGTCATCATCCGTAGGCATACGGTTAATCTTGTCATCTTGACCGCCAATATAGTCGATAAACGCTTCTTTGGACAAAATACGGTTCAGAATCAGGCGATCTGAAAAAAGTTGGTTATAGTTCTTAGTGGTCGCCCTGGTGACAAGCCGACGCATTATGTACGATTCGAGAAAATTATACAAATCACTTCTCATCGCAGCACTAGGCACATTACGCTCAACAAACAACACATAAGGAATAAGCGTTGCTGTGTCGAGTTGGAATATTACTGCATTTAACCTTTCTATCCCTGCGTCAGAAGTTAATTCGTCATCCACAATTTCGGCATTGAAAGTTCGTCTAAAGATAGCAGCGTATTCACGGATTTCATCAAGGAGCATTTGCTTGCTGCCTGAACAATAGTCCTTAATGAACTTTTTGTAGGACTCAAATAGTTTTTCTACTTTAGAAAAACTCATCTTATCTTCAGTATTCACGCTAAAAGCGCTTTCTTGAATCTTTATCTGTAGAAACGAGTAAAAGAACAGATCTATAAACGTCCTCTTCAGACGTCCTGTCGTAATTTCCTTATCCCAGTATTCCTTTATTTCATCATCCTTTTCGAAAACATCGAGCCAGTATTTATTATAGGCTTCAATATCATTGCGTCCGAAAAAGTAGTTTTTCAAGAGTTCTGCAGTGGTTAAGCGAACACCAAGAGAGTTTATGGTGTCAAAAATCTGCTGCTCATCCTCATCAGCGGCAAGGTCTATACCGACAAAGAGAATAGTGTGGCATACAGTATCGAAGTCCACTTTGCTCGCGTCAAGATTATCTACAAAATACTGATAGGCGCGAGAGATGTTGTCCGTGCGATCGGTCGGCTTAATGACATTTAGTTCCATTATCGAAGTGTATGCCTCAATGTCGTTATGGTTGTGCTGGATAACCGTTCTATCGTCATCAAGCCGAAAGCGCTTGTCAAACTTCTTTAAACTATCGTTTTTTAAGCACAGGATTTTCAGGAGAATAGAAAGTGTGGTAAGCCGCTGTTGTCCATCAATTACCGTACGGACATCACCAACGGCACTTGATGTATCCGTTAGTTGCTGTTTGAGAATTACCGACCCCATGAAGTACGGTGTGCGAGTACGGCTGACATTTTCAACATCCTCTAGTAGACGCTCCCACTGTGCTTCTCCCCAAACATAAGCTCGTTGAAAGAACGGAATTTCCAGTATCCTGCTCCCGTTAAAAATCTCATTAATTGTGCGTTTTCCTGCATCCATTTCTTATCCTCCTAGCGATTATTTCTAATAATTTAGTACTAACAAGCAACAGGCTCTTATCGCATTTGTGCTAGAACTGCATACTACCCTTGCACCAGTTCCCACAGCCTATCATAACTATCAACCACATCATATTTCACATTTTCGCCACTGATAGCGCGGAAATGCTCACGGGCGCAGTGTGCCTTTGCTTCCTCGATTTTGCGAAGTTCCATCGAGGACATATCGCCCTTCGTTTCAGCGACGAAATAAATATGCTTCACCTTACCTTCATAGAACGCAATCGCCCAGTCTGGGTTGTATTTGCCGACAGGAGTACTAATATAGAAGCCGCGTGGCAACTTGACATAGACCTCAACCTCTTGGCTGTGCGCTTCTAATGCGGACGCAAAGTCACGCTCGTTGGTTGAATCGTAAATAACATAATCGTATAGGTGACGCTTTGCCTCCATAGCGTTTACGCCAAGACTTCCTTTCTTTAGATCGGGTTCGGTGAATATTTCAGTACCAAAAGCGGAAGTCAGCTTATCGTAGGTTATATGTTCGATAATCGCTGTTGCCTTCTGCTCGTTGATGATGTTTGAAGCGCGGATAATATACTCTTCGGGGTTGTCACCGAACTGGTCAAAGATAACTTTTTCAAGACCGACCAGAATCTTTGTCACGGCTTTTCGCGTGAGTCCCGTTTCTGCTACGATTTTCCCAACAAGATCGTAGTGGACGGCTGAACTTGCCCGCATCGTCATGAATGGAGCTGCTTCCTCGCGCACTATATCCTTTCGAACAAAGGCTTCTCCAGATTCAAGCTGTTCCTTGGAGTCAATGTTCTTTGCCTGTTCACCCGTTTCAACCTTGAAATAAATCTTCGAAACGCGCAGTCTGGCATTCAGCTCCTTTACAGCCTTTTCTACCAATTCGTCTTCATCAAATCCTACGATATAGTAGCTTTTGTGGTTAATGCGTGACCATAATTCTCGAAACGCCTTGCTATCCAGTTTCCCTTTATCAAGTGTAACCTCGACGGTGTTTTTGCGAGCGTTTTCAGGCTTATTGGCATTCGGATCGTAGACAGAATCCAGTACGGCTATGACATCGGCAGCTTGGTCGGCGGCCTCTTCTGGTACTTCTATAGTACCGTTCTTTTTATCCTCGTAATATTTCTCGGTTAGCTCGCCTCGCTTCACATAACCGTTTTCTATCAAGTTTTCATATATAGCAAGGGCTGTATCTTCGCCAAATTTCTCTGTGAACAGCTTTGCTTCCACCTTACGCGGACGGTCGGCGACCGCTTCGGCAA
>CALNBC010000112.1 GCA_937874755.1 uncultured Clostridia bacterium | reverse complement strand
CCTTTTGCCATATAGGTTTTCATAGGCTTGTTTCCTCCTGAAGTAATGGGAATCTATTATGAAATCTATGTGATGTTCGCGAATGCCCATGCGTCCGGGGCTAGTGGACAGACAGACTCGCACCAAAACATTCTATACGCGCTAAGGTGTTATGTCAAGCCGCAAATAGGGCAAACGGGGCAGATTTCCGCCCTTTTTATCACGCGTTATCAAATCTGCGTTTACATTATAATGCATAATGCGGTTCCAGCCATTTAATCCGCATATGGCATTACAGCGCAAGCTCTTTCTTAATTTAGCTCGCAAAAGCCGTTTTGCCTCAAAGCTTCATAGAGCACAATGGCGACGGAGTTCGAAAGGTTGAGCGAGCGCTTTTGGGGGAGCATGGGTATCCTGATGTGCCCCTCCCGCCATTTTGCAAGGAACTTTGAACCAAGCCCCGCCGTTTCCCTGCCAAATACGATGTAATCGCCGTCTTTGAACAATTCGTCGGAATAGGCCTGCTTTGCCTTGGTCGTCGCAAAAAAGAAACGAGCTCCCTTAGCTGCGTTGCTCCAAACGTCCTCAAAGCTGTCGTGCACAGATAGGTTCAGCGTATCCCAATAATCTAGCCCCGCTCTTTTGACATGGGAGTCGTCTATCGAGAATCCCAAAGGCTCGACCAGGTGCAGCGCGCTGCCGGTAACGGAACAGGTCCGCGAAATATTACCCGTATTCTGTGGAATCTCGGGCTCGACCAACACAATGTGAAACACTCGTTATAAAAGTCCTTCCGACTATACGTTTAGTATTTTATTATTTTATCAACAATCCGTGAACTTGTACAGCTAAGGCACGCAGTTCGAGAAAACGAGTTGCATTCCGCGAAACAAGTGATATATACTCTAATGTACGCACTAATTGTAATTATAAATTATTGTGAGGAACAAAATGCCAAAAAACTACAAAAAAGGTTCAGGTCCCAACAAAAAATTGAACCGCGTGCGCGTGTTGCAATGGGTGCTGGTTATAGTGCTCTTTGCCGCGCTGATTTTCGTGCTCAGCCAGCTCCTTAAAGGCTCCGGTGCAGATGCAGGCAATCAAGACCCCAACAGCACTCCTTCCGTGCTTACTCACGGTAAGTTTGTTGAAGACACCAGCATCAATGGCGTGCCAATCGGCGGTATGACCGCAGATGAAGTGCGCACCGCCCTCACCGATAGCGTGAACGCCCAGCTTGATGGGTTTTCCATCACCCTCGCTCACGATTCATCCACTTGGATAGCGGATGCCGACACTATTGGTTGTAGCATAGACCTCGAAGCTACGCTTATTGCGGCAATGGAAACCGGCGCAGGTGAATACCAAACCCTAATCACAGCCGATAGAGATGCCCTCTCTTCCTTTGTTCAGTCCATCGCTCTGGAGGTAGACCAAGAGCCGGTCGAACCCACGCTCAGCTTTGACGCAGAAGCGTCTGTGGGGGACTCGCCCTTCACCGTAACCAAAGGGGAATCGGGGCGTACCGTCGACGTCGAAGCGACTGTTGACGCGGTAATTGAAAGGCTATCTTCGGATACCTTCGGCAATGTTGCCGTCGTCGTCAACGAAACGCAACCCACCGCAAGCGCAGAGGAATTGTCATCCAAGGTCGCCCTTATTTCGAGCTTTACTACCGAGTTCAAAACAAAGGACGAAGGACGCACCCACAACCTTGTGCTGTCCTGCGAGAAGCTCAACGGCACCAAAATTGCAAACGGAGAGACCTTCTCCTTCAACGAAGTCGTCGGTCCGAGGGACGCGGCGAACGGCTGGAAGGAAGCCCTCGTCATCATAGGCGGCAGCAGGTATGAAGACGGCTGGGGCGGCGGTATATGCCAGACTTCCACCACAATTTATAACGCGCTCCTGCTGGGAGGGTTCAACTTCGCGGACTTCTCTAGGGTCAACCACTCCATACCCTCCGGCTACGTAGACAAGGGACTGGACGCCACTGTGGCTTACGGCTCCAAAGACTTCAAGTTCACGAATAATACCGGCAGCGCGCTATACATAGTCGCCTACACGAGCAACCTTGACCAAAGCACCGGCAAAATTACATTCAAGATTTACGGCAACGCCCTCCCCGAGGGAACCGATGTGAAAGTATACAGCGAAGTCGCCAGCACTATCGAGCCCCCGGATCCCGAGATAATATACGACCCCACAGAGCCTTCGTCCTATAAGGTCGAGCTTCAGAAGGAACGCAAGGGCTACGTGGTCGAAGTTTACCGCAAAGTGACCGCCAACGGTGAAAGCGAAGGTGCAGAGCTTCTTTATAAGGATACTTACAAGGCGGTGCAAGGTATCTATACCGTCGGTTCCGCAGAGGAAGCGCCGCCGGACGGCAATGATGATATCGTAATTCCTGAGGAATAAGATGTTACGGGGCTTGTGCAACTAAACCAAGCCTGAATATACAAAAGGGTTTGCACCAGCTTGAGCTGCGGCAGACCCTTTTTGATTTAGTGCTTATCTTTCAGACCTATTTTGCTCTGTTATTCGAGACTCGGAAATACATCAAAAGCGCAAAGCTTTTTACGCTTCGCGCAATTCATGAGAGCCTTATGAGTTGGTGAGCCTGTAGGAGAGGACGAACAGACTGT
>CALNBC010000111.1 GCA_937874755.1 uncultured Clostridia bacterium | reverse complement strand
CGCAGAGCAAGCCCCCGGTACTTGCCATAATCCATGATTTTGCAGACCGGGGGCTTGCTCTGCGGTGCAACATTGACGAGGTCGAGGTTGCGTTGTTCGGCGATGGCAAGCGCAGCGGCGGTAGTCATTACACCTAGTTGCTCACCGTCTTCTCCGATTAGGCGCACTTCCCTCTCCCGTATTTCCTCGTTGATCATCAAATCGTTGACGCTAATGTGAAAACACCTCCATACCTTTTGTTGTTATTTGCCCAAAGCTTTCGGCATTTGCTTTGGACATAGAAAAAGCGGGCGCAAAACCCGCTTGGAAACATTGCATTATTGCATATGAACCACCGGAAAAGTATTTTCCGGACCGCTTCGGCGAAGCCTTGCGGTGAGAAGCGGGATACTTCTTCTTTTGCGCATGTGGAGTATAACACTTTCACAATTCCAAGTCAATCGGTTTGTCAGGTTTATTTTGCTTTGCCTTCAGAGTCAGATAACCTACGATGCAGACCGCAAGCGCACCCAGTACATCCACAATGAGATCCTCCATGGTATCCACCAGCGCATTTCTTCCGATAAGCTGGAGGCCATTTTCAAGCGCGAATTTTTGCATATTCAGACCCAGAATACCATCAAATACGAATTCATAGATTTCCCATAGCACCCCGCAAAATACCGCGAAGCACAGCGCGAACAACGCCACAAAAAACGGGGAAAGGTGCAGGTAAGCGGTATTCTGGTCGTTCAGTATGGATACCAGCGAGAACCCGAGCGCGCCCAACATTGCACCGGAAAAGGTATGCAGCATAGTGTCCCACTGAGGGAATATGAAGTAAAAATTCCTGATTTCACCCAAGTATATAGCGCAATAAAGAAACACGAAATACAGGACGAACATATAGTTCGGAATCGCTATGCTAAATTTTTTTTCGATAATCGAAGGAACAAACATGACCACGACCGCCAATAAGCACTGAACAAGGCTTAGCGTGTAGTCGCTCTTAACCTTCACATTCTCCGACCCTTCGGGCGCGACGTGCGGGGCTTTGACGATATTTACTATTACGAAAACCAGAGATATTATCAGCGTGATAAGCAAAATCACCCCTACTATGTCTCGCGCACTTTTTCCCCTGCTCTTTTTTCGCTTCAATTAACGCAATCCCTTCGCACGAAGTCGTTTATTCGCCATTATAATCTTATCTTTTCATGGGGCATTATATTTCTCGCTTCTATGGTATGTCAACACGTTCAGTCAAATTCCGAAATTTTGGGTTTAAACTCAAAACCTTCGGACTATGCGTTTAGGATAACTGCCCCGAACGATGTACAATTAACGCGAACCACCCAAGGGTGATTCGCGCCATATCGAGTCGAATTAGTCTTATGTTCAACTTGCAGCTAGAGTGCTAAATGCCAAGTCGGGGTGGGTCATTTCTCGCTTTCCTCATCATAGGAGTCTTCAGGGGGGAGTACACAACCGTCAGCTCCAAACTCGGGGGAACACACAGTCTCGTTTAAGGTTGGGACATTTTTATTGTCTGGCATGCTATTACCTCCCTTTCAGTTTGTTATAGCAATCATAACAGAGGGTAATAATGCCTGTCAATCTTCATTCTATGCGCGGAATGTCATCGCCGCGCATTATCTTAATCTTAGTACGTTATACGTTCAGGAGACTAAAAGTCAGAATAGCACTGCTCGCTACTTTTTTGTTTTTGGCTTGAATATAATCGCTGCCAAATAGCCAAACACGATAGCCGCAGCCACGCCCGCCGCTGTGCCTGTCATACCGCCGGTAAAAGCGCCTATTATCCCCCTCTCGCCTGCGGCTTTTATCGCGCCCTTGGCCAAAGAGTTGCCAAAACCCGTCAGGGGAACGGTTGCGCCGGCACCCGCGAAGTCCACTAGCTTGTCATATATACCTAAGCCGCCGAGTATAACGCCCACCGTGACGTAAAGCACAAGTATTTTCCCTGGAGTTATACTCGTTAAATCCATCAATATCTGGGCGATAACGCAAAGCAGACCGCCAATCAAAAAGGCATAAATATAATCCATCAGCCCATTCTCCTTTCGAACACGACCCCATGGGCGACGCAAGGAATCGATTCGCCCTGCTGGGTACTGTCTACGCTGAGCAGCGCGCCAGTCGCCAAGAATAGTATCCTGTTGTATTTGCTAGACATCATCTCTTTCAAAAGATATGAGTTCAACACCACTGCGCTACAGCCGCAGCCGCTCCCTCCTGCCTTCATGTCCTGTTCTTTGGTGAATATGCTGTCTCCGCAGTCAAGGTACTTGTCCTTTAGGTCCACTCCCTTTTTGAGGCAAAGCTCGCGGGTCAGCTCGGATCCTAAAGCTCCGAGGTCTCCGGTCACTATAAGGTCGTAATCGTCTACGGTTCTGCCCGTATCTGCGAGGTGAGCGCATATCGAGTCCGTGGCCGCGGGAGCCATCGCCGCGCCCATGTTGTTCGCGTCGGTAATGCCAAGGTCTACGACCTTGCCGACGGTGCCGTGCGTTATTTCTATGCCCTTCGAGGAACCCGAACCCGGACCGACGAGTATCGTGCAACCCGCTCCGGTCACCGTTCTTTGGGCGGTAGGCGTTCTTTGAGTGCCCATTTCGAGGGGCGACCTATATTGACGCTCAGCGGTGCTGAAATGGCTGGAGGCGGCACACGCCACGCAGGACATGAACCCGCCCGAAATCAGCACAGAGCCCACCAATAGCGATTCTGCCATCGTGGAGCACGCCCCGTAAACACCCAGGAAGGGGAGTCCAAGCTGCCTTGCGGCAAAGTTAGCCGCTATTATCTGGTTCAATAAGTCTCCGCCTATAAGACATTCGACCCATTTCTCGTCGAGATTGTCCTTCGCCAGCGCTTTTCTGACTACTTCCTCGAACATCTTGCTCTCGGCCTTTTCCCAGGTTTCTTCGCCCCAGAGGTCGTCGGTAAGCACCATATCGTAATGGTCGCCGAAGGTGCCCTCGCCTTCCAGATCTCCCGCGATAGCCGCCATGGATGCGACTGACGGTCTGTTGTTGAATACTAGGGTTTGGGTGCCTACGCGGTTTGGAGCGGGTATAATTTGCTTGTATCTGTTGTCCATTCCACCCTCCTAGTTAAAGGCGAGGTACAGCAGACCCACAATTACAGAGCTGCCGACACCGTAAACCAGCACAGGCCCTGCAATTGTGAACATTCGAGCCGCGGTTCCCATTATCAGTCCTTCGCGCCGCCATTCCATCGCCGGAGCTACGACCGAGTTTGAGAACCCTGTTATCGGTACCGCAGCGCCCGCGCCGCCGAATTTGTATATCTTGTCGTATACTCCGAGACCTGTTAGCAATGCGCCGAAAAACACCAGCACTATCGCGGTGAAAGCGGCGACATCATCCTCAGAGAGTTTCAAAATGTGCTCGCCAAATTTTCTTAAGCCTTCGCCTATGGTGCAAATGGTTCCGCCTGTAATAAACGCCTTTACACAGTCGGGCAATAGGGGGCTTTTGTCCATACGTTGCTTCACTAGTTCGTTGTAGCTTTGTTTTTCGTCCAGTTCTTTCTTGTTCATGTTTCCTCCCGTTGACGCAATGTTTCTGTATAGCCTCTGAAGCGTATCTCCCTCTCCTCGGGGGAACGAGGGCAATCGACGCTTAATTCTGGCTGCTTAATCCTAGTTTTATTCACTTTTTCCTCCTTTGCCGGCGGGCGGCTCATCTCGCGAACCACGGCGTAAAATAATAGACTGCTACGCCTAAAGCTTTGCCTGCCGCCAGCACGAATACCATAATCCGCATATTTTGGGCTAGCTTTAGCTTTCCCGAGATAACCGGGAATATATTCAACACCTCAGCGAGTGCGGAAAGGATGCTCCCAAGGTAAATACCGGCAAAAAGCGCAAAAATGACCAGCAGCGGCAGTGCCCAAGGCGCCCCCGTAAACTTAAGAAGATGCAAAAACGAAACTGCGCCAGCGCCAATGCACACCATTTTCCCATACAATGGAACGAATCTCTTCGTGCCAGTCACTGAGGCACATTGCGAGACAAGCCCCAACACCACAAAGACGAGGGCGACGGCCGCGCCCACGGCAATGCCCTGTCCAAGCCCCACCAATATGCTCAGAAAGGTCATTTTTGTTCCTCCGCTTTGGAAATATCGTATTTTTGCTGATCCGTATTCATTGCGAATTCCTCTAGTTCGAAAAGCGTTGGTTTTTTCTTTTTGCCTGGTATCACATTGGTGAAGAACAGCACTCCCCCACTCACGCCCACGCAATAAGCAATCGTTATCCACGGGAAAGTTTCCTCACTCCCTGTGAAAATGCGCGTGATTGCCAAATGTGCCTCAGGCATATCCACGTCCGTTTGATAAGAGATTACCGTCATCGCGCCGCCCACAAACATTAGCGCTGCGACAAAAACGGTCTTGAATACCATGATTAACTTACTGTCCTGCTTTTGCCTCGGTTGAACCGCACAGGCTGGCGCTCCGAGGAAGGTAAGGTCATCACGTTTCAGAGCTGCTGCAACATCGGCTGCAGTTATCAGTAGCATGTCTTCCCCTATTCTGCCCAGCACAGTGTCTTTCACTTGAATTATTTGGGAATTTGCGCCTGCAAGCTGCGCGATATCCCTAAGAGCTACTCTTTCCCCTTTATTCAACATAACTGTTTGCTTCAGATAAATGTAAAGCATGACGTTCCCTCCCAAAACACAAAAAAAACCGGCATGGTTATTGTCCCATGCCGATAGGGTTTCTATGCTATTGCGCTTACTTCGAGGTGGAATAATTATCGAAATAACCCTGAATAAGTATGATTGGCGTGCCCTTGTCGCCACTTCCGCTGGTAAGGTCGCAGAGCGAGCCTAGAAGATCAGTGAGCCTTCTGGGAGTCGTTCCCATCGCCGCCATTGAGTTCTTAAGGTTGCCGTCCTTGTTGCGTATGTGGTTTGTGATCGCCTCGCGCAAAGCTTCGCCGGACAGCTCGGAAAAATCGTTGTCCGCAAGGTACTTAAGCTTCAGCTCGTTGGGCGTACCTAGCAGCCCGTCGGTAAACGCGGGGGAAACGACGGGATCCGCAAGCTCCCATATATGACCAACGGGGTCACAGAAAGCACCGTCACCGTAGACCATAACTTCGACATGCTTGCCTGTGCGGTCGCAAAGGTTTTTTTGGACATCCAGCACAAAGGGCTTCGAATCCCTAGGGAAAAGCTTAATTCTATCCTCGGTGGATTTGTTGGAGCCCAAGAGGCCGTACTGGGGATTGTAACCCGAACCGTCTATCGGAGCGGAGAGCACATCGTCCAGCCCGAACAATGTCTTTGCCCCAGCAGCTTTGAGCAGGCGCTTTGAGCGGCTGCGGCTGTGAATGTCGCCGCAGAGCACATGGGGAGTATATTTTAATATCGCACGGCAATCGTTCGCAAGTATGATTTCGCATTCGGCGCCGCATTCTTCAGCGATTTTGCGGTAATATGCAATGTAGTCCACTCCGGTAAACGGATGCTCGGGTCTTCCGAAAAGCTCCTCGAACTTCGTCTCGGTCAGAACGTCCGTCCAGGGGTTGATTCCCTTTTCGTCCAGCTTGTCGAGGGATACCAGCGCGTTGCCCACCTCATCCGCAGGATAGCTAAGCTGAATGATTATCTTTTTTATACCTTTACAGATTCCACGAAGGCATATAGCAAAGCGGTTACGGCTGAGGATTGGGAAAATCAGACCGAGTTCTCCGCCGGGGTATTTGTTGGATATATCTTTTGCAATGTTGTCCACCGTCGCATAATTGCCCTGAGCACGGGCTACGACCGCTTCGGTCACTCCAATGACATCCCTGTCGCAAAGCTCAAAACCTTCCGATGCAGCGCATTCTATAACGCTGTCCGCCACGATGGCGGCGAGATTGTCACCCTCTCTTATGATAGGTGCGCGCACACCCCGTACTACCGTTCCTACTGTTCTCGCCATGGTGAACTCCTTTAAATCCGCGCTCGGCGGTACTTTTGCCGTCATGTATTATATAGAACGGGAGTTGCGCTGTAAAGAGCGTTTTTCCCCACATCCCTAATATTATCATCACATTTTACTTTTTTGTTCGGGTTTCTTTGATTCCATTATGGCATCAATTTGTACAATCGTGGCAGTTGCGTGCGTTTGCTTGCGCGCCTTTCTCACCGGGAGTATAATAATATGACATATTATTAAAGAAAGAAATGGAGGCTGCGATAAATGCCCAAAGCCCCTCATATTCTAATATGCGACGACCAGGCGGTACTTCACGAAACGCTCTCGCTTTACCTAAAATCCGAAGGGTTTACCTGGTCCTCCGCTTATGACGGCGAGGAAGCACTGGAAAAGGCGAATTCAGAGCAGCCCGACCTCATAATTCTAGACATCATGATGCCCAAGATGTCGGGTATTGATGTATGCAAGAATATAAGGAAAACCAGCTCTGTTCCGATTATCATGCTAACCGCCAAGGGCGAGGAGATTGACCGCATTGTCGGTCTCGAACTCGGAGCGGACGACTACATAGTCAAGCCGTTCAGCGCGAGGGAAGTAGTCGCTCGCATAAAGGCAGTGCTTCGCCGCATGAACGACAAGGGCGAGTCTGCATCGCCAGTTTTGCGCTTCGACCAGTTGGAAATCAACCTCAACCACTACGAGGTCAAGGTCAAAGGTACGGTTGTTCCCTTCACACCCAAAGAGGTCGAAATACTGCACCTGCTCGCTTCCCACCCCGGTCAGGTGTTCGACCGGGAGCAGATCCTCTCGTCAGTGTGGGGTTATGACTACTTTGGAGACACCCGAGCGGTGGATACGCAAATCAAACGGATACGCCAGAAATTGCCCCAGGAAGGGGTCAGCTGGTCTATCAAGACTATCTATGGCGTAGGTTATAAATTCGAGGCCGCTCAATGATAAAAAGCGGGCTTTTCCTCCGCACACTTACCTTGGTCATGGCGACTATACTGCTTTCCGCGGTGTTGATTATGGCTCTTTTTGTACCGCTTTCTAGGCGGCAGATATCCAGCGTTCGCGCTACCGAACTCGAGCTTAAAGCCAACTACCTCGCCGATGAGTACGTTCGGTATAACCGCGGTCTGCAGTCCCACGAATCCTTCAGACTGCGCGTCGGGAGCAACAGCGCCTGGGGCGCTTCTGCAATGGTATTCAAGTTCGACGGTACCCTGGATGTTTACACCATACCTAACGACACCGATGAGGGTACACCCGAGCGTCTGAAGGCGATGGCGACCGCCCAGGCATTTGCCGCCACCCTTTCGGATTACGTGACAACGGTAATCACCGTCGGAGAACCTGTTACGGCAATCGATACGTCGGGCGGCGGCTCCGGAAACCTAATAGTCGGCGTCCCGGCGAGCATCGCGGGCATAACCATCGGCGCGGTATTCCTCGCTAAGCCTATGGCGGATGTGAATACGCCATCCTCTGACCTTGCCCTCGCGCTTTCGCTTTGCGTAGCTCTGGTGTTGCTTTTGATGCTCATCCCCTCTTTTTATGCCACGCGCTACCTGATTAAGCCAATCAACCAGATGAAGGACGTTTCTCTCGCCGTGGCGGGGGGGGATTTCAGCGTCCGCGCCGACGATTCCCAAAGGGATGAAATAGGTCAGCTGGGCGGCGCTTTGAACTATCTTTCCAGCAGGCTATCGAGCACGATAGGCGCCCTTGTAGTCGAAAGAAACAGGCTTGAACGAATACTCAACGGTTTGTCCGAGGGCATTATAGCGGTGGATAAAGACGGCGGTATCACCCACGCAAACCCTGCGGTATTCCAGCTATTTGACGTAGATTCTCAAAGCATTGCCGAGCGCATGGATTTCATACCGGACGCTTCCCTTTGGGACGATTTTGACGCTTGCGTCAGAGATGGCATACCCATTTTGCGCAGCCTCTCCACTGACTCTGCAATCCTGCGCGTCATTATTTCCCCATTGGAGGATGAGAATCGCGGAATTGTGGGCGCGGTCGCCCTGTTCCACGACATTACCGAGTCCGAGCGCCTCGAGCAGACCAGGCGGGATTACGTTGCCAATGTTTCGCACGAGCTGCGCACTCCAGTCGCTGTGGTGCGCAGCCTTGCAGAAGCCCTTTCGGATGGCATGGTCGAAGAGGGCGACAGAGAAAGATACTACAACCATATCCTCAGGGAGACCATGCGCCTTTCCCGACTGATAAACGACCTATTGGAGCTTTCCAGATTGCAGACCGGCGCTGTTGCCCTCGAAAAGGCGGAATTCGACCTAGCTTGGCAGTTGACCAACTTTGCAGAATGTTATTATCCACAAGCAGAAGCGGTCGGCATGAACTTTTCTGCCAATATTCCCGAGGATTGCCCGCGTGTGATCAGCAATGCGG
>CALNBC010000110.1 GCA_937874755.1 uncultured Clostridia bacterium | reverse complement strand
ATAAAGAATACACGATCGCCGTTTCCAGCAAGTTTATCACAAAATATGATACCGTGCTGTTGATTGACGACTTTCTCGCCAATGGGCAAGCCATGCTCGGGCTGATAGAAATAATCAACCAGTCGGGCGCAGAGCTCGCGGGAATCGGCATCGCCATCGAGAAGGGCTTCCAAAAAGGCGGCGAAACGCTCCGAAATATGGGGATAGACGTTTACTCACTTGCAATAATAGACGAGATGAGTCCGGGTTATATCAAATTCAGAAAGAACTAGAGTATAATCGCAATAGTGCGACCCCCGAAATGGGATAATATAAACTTGAATTACGAAACACTCAGGAGGAAAAGAAGAATGAGAAAACTGCTGGCCTTACTGCTGGCTGCCGTGATGGTTTTTGCCATCGCAGGCTGCTCTAACGGAGCCAACGAGACCCCGGATGCAACCGATGGCGGCAATGAAACTCCCATCGAATCCGGACTGTCCCTCGAGAACATTAAACTCGGCTTCATCTACATCGGCGACGCGTCCGATAAGGGCTATTCCTACACCCACATCGCCGGCGCCACCAAGATGCAACAGGAACTCGGTCTGAGCGACAATCAGATCGTCTCCAAGTTCAACATCACCGAAGACTCCAACTGCGAAGTCGCCATCAACGAGCTCATCGAAGCGGGTTGCAACGCCATCTTCGGCACCAGCTTCGGTTACGAGAACTACATGCTCACCGCCGCGGCAGAGCATCCCGAAATCGAGTTCTTCCATGCTTCAGGTTATCAGGCGGCGGGCAGCGGCCTTGCCAACATGCACAACTATTTCGGCAACATCTATGAAGCCCGCTATCTCACAGGTATCGCCGCAGGCCTCAAGACCCAGACCAACAAGCTGGGCTACGTCAGCGCCATGGCTTTCGCCGAGTGCATCAGCGGCTACACCGCTTTCTACCTCGGTGCCAAGTCCGTCAACCCCGACATAACCATGGAAGTCATGTACACCAACTCCTGGAATGACCCCACCAAGGAAGCACAGGTCGCCCAAGCTCTTGTCGACATGGGCTGCGACGTCATTGGTCAGCACGCCGACTCCACCGCCGCGCAGACCACTGCCGAAGCAAACAACGTCTGGTCAGTAGGCTACAATGCGGACATGACCGAAGCTGCCCCCAACGCGGTGCTTACCTCCGCTGTTTGGGATTGGAGCCAGTTCCTCATAAAGGCTGTAAATGCTCTCATAGAAGGCACAGAAATCGGTTCTGACTTCTCCGCGGGTCTTGCAGAAGGCTTTGTAGACATAGCGCCCCTCAACGAAGCGCTCGTCGCCGAAGGCACCGCCGAAGCAATCGAAGCCGCCCGCCAGAAGATTCTTTCCGGCGAAATCCATGTGTTCGACGGTCCCCTCGTCACCGTTGAAGGCGAAACCGTCGTCGCTGCGGGTGAGTTCTTCCAGGAACTCAACAGCGCCCCCTCTTGGGCGTACATCATCGAAGGCATCCACGTCAACCAGTAAACTAACTCGCTTTTGGGCAAACCCGAAGCGCCCGTGCAATTTGCATGGGCGCCGGGGTGCTCTAAGAGCCCTTTCAAGTATCAATTATAAGTATCATTTGGAAACAAGTGATATTTGCGTATCACACCCGATTGTGTTAATCTCAGAACATATCGCAATTTGGGCGGTCATATAAAAGCGCTGCGCATTTGCTGGTGCTGACTATCTATTAAACCGTCGCCCTCCTGATTAAGAAGGGCGGCTTTGTGGTGATAATGAAATTATTATTTTTACTGAAAGCAGGTGCTTTATGACGACCGAATATCCCTACGCCATAGAGCTGAAAGACATCACGAAAACCTTTGGCACCGTCGCGGCGAACGAAGGGGTCACCATGGACTTGCGTCGGGGCGAAATACTTGCGCTCCTCGGTGAAAACGGCTCCGGCAAGACCACACTGGTAAACATGCTTGCTGGCATCTATTTTCCGGACAGCGGCGAAATCTCCGTCAACGGGCAAGTCGCAACTATACGCTCCCCAAAAGACGCATTCGCCCTCGGCATAGGCATGGTGCACCAGCACTTAAGGCTGGTGGATGTGCTTACCGCTGCGGAAAACATCGTGCTCGGCCTTCCGGGCGGAATCCAACTCAAAAAGAAAGAGCTTACCCGCAGGATTTGCGAAATAGCCGATAAATACGGCTTTGACATAGACCCGGACAAAAAGATTTACGACATGTCCATCGGCGAAAAGCAGACTGTCGAAATAATGAAGGTGCTTTATCGCGGTGCGAATATACTGATATTGGACGAGCCCACCGCCGTTCTGACTCCCCAGGAGACTGAGCGGCTATTTGCTGTCCTGCGCAGGATGAAGGAAGACGGCAAATCTATAATAATCATAACCCACAAGCTGAACGAGGTTCTCGCCATATCGGACAGAGTGACCGTGCTTCGCAAAGGCAAGTGCGTAGCCACGCTGGAAACAAAGGATGCAGACGCTCAAAGCCTCACTACCGCCATGGTTGGTCATTCGGTGCACCTTTCCATCCGCCGTACAGAAAGCTTTGCAACCGAGGACTGCCTAAGGGTCGTCGGGCTGACCTGCGTGGATCACGAAGGTGTCAAAAAGCTATCGGACGTGAGCTTCCGTCTGCGTCGGGGCGAGATTTTCGGCGTCGCGGGGGTAGCGGGGAGCGGCCAGCGCGAGCTTTGCGAGGCTATCACGGGTCTTTACCCCGTAAAATCGGGGCGCATACTCCACGTCATAGACGACAAGGCAGAGAGCATAGTCGGCAAATCCCCGTACGACATAGCCAAGATGGGCATCCGCTCCGCCTTCGTGCCGGAGGACAGGCTCGGCATGGG
>CALNBC010000109.1 GCA_937874755.1 uncultured Clostridia bacterium | reverse complement strand
CTATGGGGTACTCGGCGCGGATGTAGATGTAGCCCTGGTGTGAGCCTATTGCGTACCCTGCTATCGCCATGGCTTCCAGCACGCAGTGGGGGTCGCCCTCGAGTACCGAGCGATCCATGAATGCGCCGGGGTCGCCCTCGTCCGCGTTGCAGGCGACATACTTGGGTTCACCCTTGGCAATTTGTGCAAAGTACCACTTCTTGCCTGTGGGGAAGCCAGCGCCGCCTCGCCCGCGAAGCCCCGACGCAGATACTATATCCACCACGTCCTTCGGGGTTAGCTCGGTTAGGCATTTAGCCAAAGCCTTATATCCGTCAAAGGCGATGTATTCGTCTATATTCTCGGGATCGATAACGCCGCAGTTGTGAAGCACTATCCTGCGCTGTTTCTTGTAAAAATCGATCTCCATCAGGGGCTTTGTGGTGTTGTCCTCCGCGACGGATTCGGAATAGAGGTATTTTGTGCAGATGCGTCCCTTGAGCAGGTGTTCCTCGACGATTTCCGGAACGTGATCCTCGGTCAGCCTTGCATAGAAGGAGCCTTCGGGGTAGATGATGCATATCGGACCAAGCTCGCAAAGACCGAAACAGCCTGTGCGCACGACTTGGACTTCATCCGAAAGCCCTACTCGGGCAATTTCATCCTCGAATTTTTTGATAAGCTGGTTGGAACCGGAGGATGTGCAGCCGGTACCCCCGCAGATCAAAACGTGTGAACGGTAGAACTTCATGGTGACAATAACCTCCTGTGAGCCGTTTAGTTGTTCTCGATATGGCCTATGGTGTACTTCTGAATCACCGTGCCGTTGACCAGATGAGAAGCGACTATCTCGCGGGCGATCTCCGGCGTTACCTTGCAATATGTTACTTTTTCCTCATCTGCCTTGGTGATCTCCACTATCGGCTCCAGCCTGCACAAGCCAATGCAGCCTGTTTGGGATATGGTGACTTGGTGAAGGTTGCGTTTGGCAACCTCGTCGATGAAGGCAGCCATGACGGGGCGTGCGCCCGCTGCGATTCCGCAGGTGGCCATGCCCACTACGACGCGGGTCGAGTGCTCGTCCTTGCGGGTGTTGAGATTGTCGAGCGTCCTTTTGCGGATAGCTTCGAGATCAGCTAGGGTTTTCATTATTCAGGCACCTCCGTGTAATTCTTGGATTCCTTCTTTCAAGTTATCTTTAAACCACGCCATGACTTCGGGAAGGTTTAAAGGAAGACCTTTGAGTGCTTCTCTTATCGTTCGCGTGTCGAAGGAGTAGCTCGCCTCCCCGACGCGGTAATCGAGAATAAAATCAGGGCTGTGGGGATTGCCGGCAACAAGGGAGAGGATAGTTTCCGCAATATTGCCCAAGGGCGGGCGGTCGATGTTGCCTAGGCGGTAAGTCGCGGTGAGCTTTGTTCCTTTACCCAATTCAGACTGGATGGCAAGGTCGCCCCCGGAGCGAAGCGCACCCGCCTTCATGAGGGGAATGCCCAGACCAATCTTTCTTGTGGATCGCGTGGTTGTAAAGGGGTCGTTGACGGTCTTTTGCAGCTCTTCCGACATGCCTCTTCCGTCATCCTCGATGGCAATTGTCAGGAGGTCGTTCGCACTTTGCTCGTCTATGCGGATAGTGACGAGCGAAGCCCCCGCCGTGATGGAGTTTTGGGCTATATCTAAAATATGAAGGGAAAGCTCACGCATGGTTTTAACTGATTTAGCCGATAGCGCGGTATTTTGCGATGATTTCCGTTACGCTGCCGGGGGTTAGCCTGCCGTAGACCTCTTCGTTTATCATCATCGCGGGAGCTAGACCGCAGCAGCCGATGCACCTAGCGGATTCAAGGGTAAAAAGCCCATCCTGAGTCGTTTCGCCGGGTTGGATGCCGAGCTGCTTTGCGAATTCGTCGTATACATCCTGGGCACCGCGGACATAGCAGGCGGTGCCGAGGCAGCAGTTGATGATGTTCTTGCCGCGCCCCGTCAGTGTGAAGCGTGAATAGAAGGTGGCGACGCCGTAAATCTGGCTCTTTTTACAGCCCAGATGCTCGCTGATGAATTCTTGGGTCTGTTCGTCTATACAGCCGAAGATGTCCTGCGCTTCGTGCATGACAGGCATCAAAGCACCGTCCTTGCCCTTCCATTGATCGATTGTGGTTTTAAGCTTTTCGTACTTTTGTTCCGTTGTCATTCTGAAAACTACCTCCTTGTGGCTTTTGGAGTAATAATAGTCGGTCGAAGGGTGAAAAAAGAATATTGTAATTTTAATAATAGTAATTGATGCTGCAACAAATGCATTGTACCACATGGAATATGCTCTTGTTAATACTGTTTGATAAATGTTCGGCAAATTTATTCTGGAAACTTTGATATTGACCTATTATATGATACATTCGCATTTAGCACCAGTGTTTATCTAGTGGAGAAGTCGTTCGGCAGCAGGGATTTTTTTATATGCAGTATCTCGGTAGCTATCGAGTATAGCTTCGCGCGGTATACACTGATTATACATAAATTATGTATAGGTATGCTTGATTTATTCGAATAAAGCGATTATACTGAGCACTTAAGCAACGGAGTACAAAGGAGTATTCATTAAATGAACGAAAAGCCCATCAGCCGTTATTTGCCGCAGATTGCGCTGCTCAGTGCAGCTTTGATCTGGGGTCTTTCTTTTGTGGTAATCAAGAATGCCTTGGATGTTTTTCCTCCTATGTACCTGCTGGCGATACGCTTTACCGTAGCGGCGGTGTTGCTCGCCGCAGTGTTCCACAAACAGCTAAAAAAGATAGACAAAAGTATGCTCATCAACGCAGGCGTGGCAGGTATCTGCCTTTTTGCGGCCTATGCAACTCAAACCTTCGGCATAGCCGAAACCACCCCTGGCAAAAACGCTTTCCTTACCGCGGTTTACTGCGTGATTGTGCCCTTCCTTTTCTGGATGGTGGGCGGCGAACGCCCATCGATCTGGAACATAGCCGCCGCTTTGCTATGCCTGCTGGGCATCGGTCTGGTTTCCATGTCGGACGGGCTAAGCATCGGCCGCGGGGATTTGTTGACCCTGATCGGTGGATTTTTATACGCTGTGCATATAGTCGTGCTCTCTCGCCGTTGCAACAATTACGACGCTTCGCTGGTGACGATAATCCAGTTTGTTTCGGCGGGAGTATGCGCTTGGGTAGTGGGCGGTCTAACAGAGACATTCCCTCCCGCTTCCGCTTTTACGGGCGACAGCCTCTGGGGTTTGGCTTATCTTTGCATACTCGCTTCCGCAGTTGCGATACTTTTTCAAACGTATGGACAAAAGCACACCTCGCCCAGCACCGCCTCGATACTTTTGAGCCAAGAGGCAGTATTAGGAGTCGCGTGTTCCACCCTGCTTTACGGCGAAGTCCTAACCACTAGGCTGTTGTTGGGCTTTGCGGTGATATTCGTTGCAGTAATCACATCCGAAACAAAGTGGAGTTTCCTGCGTTCGCGCAAAAAGGCGCATGAAGGCGCAGACGCTTAACGCATTAAGATTTTATCCAAGCCGTCCTAAAGCGGGCGGCTTTTTGTATGCGCATATTTATTCTGACTAGAAAGATTGAACAGAGCAGAGTTTTACGATTCCTATTGGCGCTTTTAGGGAACATTAACGCTGCATGGATATTTGAGCAGTTATCAGACAAACGCGTATACAATAATTAAATCTACAGGAAAGCCTAGGGAGGATACAATGGTACAATCAGCATGGCAGGCGAGCGTCAAAGGCGTTGCCCGACCACCCGTTAAAACGTTGGAAGGGAACATTCGCACCGATGTATTGATAATCGGTGGGG
>CALNBC010000108.1 GCA_937874755.1 uncultured Clostridia bacterium | reverse complement strand
CGCCGATTCAGTCTTGTTGACGTGCTGACCGCCCGCGCCGCTGGCGCGGTAAGTGTCTATCTTCAAATCGGCGGGGTTTATCTCGACGTTGACATCCTCCGCCTCCGGCATCACTACAACAGTGGCCGCTGAGGTTTGAATCCTGCCTTGGGCTTCGGTTTCGGGCACGCGCTGAACGCGGTGGACGCCGCTTTCGTATTTGAGCTTAGCGTAAACGTCCGTCCCGGAAAGGGCGATGTCCGCCTCTTTAACTCCCCCGAGTTCGGTTTCGTTGATGTTCATAATCTCCGCCTTGAGCCTGTTGCGCTCTGCGTAGCGAAGGTACATGCGCATCAAGTCCGCGCCAAAGAGCGCGGCCTCCTCGCCGCCCGTTCCCGCGCGGATTTCTAGTATGACGTCCTTATTGTCGTCCGGGTCTTTTGGGAGGAGCAGTATTTTGATCTCCTGCTCAATTTGCTCCAAGAGCTCCTTTTGTTCGGAGTACTCCTCTTGGGCGATTTCCTTCATCTCGGGGTCGGAGAACATTTCCTTCGCATCCCGCATGGCTGTTTCGCAGGCGAGATACCTGTCAAACGCTTCTATTACAGGCTCTAGCGCGGCGCGCTCCTTGATCTTTTTGCGCCACTCGTCCTGGTCGGCTATTATCGCAGGGTCTGCGATTTGCAGGCTGAGCTCGTCAAAACGAGCTTTAAGGGCGTATAGTTTTTCTTTCATTTGTCCTCCGAAAAAATTCCTTCCACGACCCGTTCAACACCAGACAAATCATGGCTGACTGTTATGTTATTAAAACCTGCTTCGCTCAATATTTGGGAAACCGCCGCAGCTTGGTTTATACCCACCTCGAGCACGAGCTTCCCTCTGTTTTTAAGGTGTTTAGGCGCTTCTTTGGCGATTATTCTGTAAAAATCCAACCCTTCGCTCCCGCCGCAAAGGGCGGTCAGCGGTTCGTGGTCCTTGACTTCTTCGTCAAGCAAAGCGATGTCCCCAATAGGTATGTACGGCGGATTGGAGACTATGAGGTCGAACTTACCGGATATACCTGCGAACATATCGGATTCAACTATATAGATGCGCTCGGACGCGCCGTTCAATTCGGCGTTTTCCCGAGTAAGCGCCAGCGCAGCGGGTGATATATCCGAAGCGGTAATAGCGGCGTTTGTTTTTACCGCCATTGCTACAGCTATGCAGCCGCTGCCGCAGCAAATATCCAAAGCGGATTGCGCATTGGTTTCTACAATATGCTCTATGGCGCGCTTTGCCGCAAGCTCTGTGTCGAACCGGGGAATCAGCACTCCCTCTTTGACCTTCACGGGCAGTCCGTAGAATTCCCACTCGCCTAGTATGTGCTGCAAAGGCCGTCCATTCAGCCTTTCGGCGAGCATTCCCAAAAATATCTGCGACGCTTCTTTGGGGACTTCCTCGTCCTTGCGAAGGGAAAGTTCGGCGTCCGTAAGCGAAAAGGCGCGCTTTGCCATAATGCGCGCCTCGTGGGAAGCGTCTATGGTTGCGAGCGCCTTTTTTGCATGCGTCAACAGGTCAGACACCTTTTGCATTGGCTTTTTTTATACCGCCCTGTGGAATCTGCTCTGCTACGACCTTTTCTTCTGCCTCTGCTTTTTTATGCGCCTCTGGCATTGCTTCGTCCTCTGGCGGTGCAAGTTCATCGCCCTTTACGTCGGTGACTATGAGTTCGGGGTGTTCTTTGAGGTATTCCTCGGGCTTGAGGGAAAGCTCGAAGGCGGTTATCGCTACTTCCAGCATAGAATCGTCCGGCTCGCGGGTGGTTATATGCTGGAGCATCATGCCCGGCCAGCGAATGATTCGCGCCAGTAAATTGTCCGTCTTTGCGGCGGCCTTCAATACCTCATAGGACACGCCGGCGACTAAGGGCAAGAGCGCAATCTTCAGCGCAGATTTCAAGGCCCAGTGACCGGTGAATCCCACCACCGAATAAAAAAGTATGCTTATGAACGCCACAAGGAACAGGTAGTTCGTTCCGCAGCGTGGGTGGAGCCTGCTGTGGGTGCGGACGTTCTCCACTGTGAGCGGCAAACCGTCCTCGTAGGTGGATATGGTCTTGTGCTCCGCCCCGTGGTACATAAACACGCGGCGTATGTCCTTTATTAGGTTCATAGATGCCATATAGCCGATGAGTATGAGTATCCTGACCACACCCTCGACCAGGTTGATTGCCAAGGGCGATGCGTCACCCGCGATGAGCTTGCCCAAAAACGAGGGCAAAATCACAAACAGCCCCACCGCAAGGGCTAAGCCCAGCACCATCGCGATGCCGAATACGATGGATTCCACGCTCTTGCCGAGCTTAGCGCTCATCCATTTTTCGAACTTTGAGGGCTCCTCTTCAATTTCGCCCAAAGCAGAAGTAGAATAGGTCATGGCTTCCATGCCCGTCTTCATCGATTCGTAAAAGGAAATACACCCCCGCACTATGGGCTTGGAGTACCATTTTTTCTTTTTAATTAAAGGTGTGTATTCGTTTTCGGTGACCTGTATTTTACCGTCAGGTCGACGTACCGCCATGGCGACGCGCTTGAGG
>CALNBC010000107.1 GCA_937874755.1 uncultured Clostridia bacterium | reverse complement strand
CGCTTTGCCAGATTCTGATAAGCGGCTTTGCCATATACGTCAAATTCTTGGCGTGATTTAGTGCGTCGCCTTATATTCCTTGAGAGCTTTTGACAACTGGTCGGGGCAGGAACTTGCCCCTCGGCAGGGAATGCCGCTGAGCCTGTCGATGACTTCGTCTATACTCATGCCGACAACGAGCTTGCAAATCGCAGCTGTGTTACCGGCACAACCGTCATGGATGTTGCAGTAAGCAATCTTATCCCCGTCAAACTCGAGGTCAATGCTGGTGGAACAGGTACCCTTGGTCTTGTAAGTGAACATCGCGCTTCTCCATATTTAAGAACAATTCGAAAGGGTATGGCAATACAAAAAATCAAATTGCAGATAATCATAAAAGGCGATTAGTTTAAGTCGCCCCAAACTAATTCAACAGCTATACCAGGCATAATTATCATTCATGTTTTCCCGGTCACAGAGCTTTCCCCGTCGGCATATCTCCATCATGAGCGGAATGCAATCCAAGCCCAAATACTCAGCGTTGGGCTCGGACTCGTTTGGATACTCCTTAATCCTCTTAATCGTTTATCACAATTTTCAATATACAGGTATAATCAAGACGTTTAGATTTTAACGTCCAAAACTCAAAACCGATGTGAAAAATTATGACATAATACGAGAAAGATGCGTGCAATAGGTAGGGGGGAAGAAAATAAGTTGTATAACAGGTATAATAAAATGCTTGACTACATATACAGGTTGTGATACAGTTTCGCTAATAGAGATTGTAGGTGTAGCAGTATTCCTTAATCCTATCAAACAACTCTTCAAACTCAGAACGTAAATGGAGGAAAAATCATGTATCTCAACGGTGAACTGATAACAAAAAAGTGGCTGGCAAATCGATTGGAACATGTTATCTGGGATAATGATGAAAAAATCATTACCGAACAGGTCAAGAAAGGCATTGAATATGGCTTTCGCGTAATCTTCTCCCCAAGCCATCACTGGCACAACTACGTACATGACCTTCTGGATGGTTCCGGCGTTATTATGTCTACACCTATCAACTTCAAGGATGGACTCATGCCCGCTGCAGCAGCAGCAAAGCAGGCAGAGATTGCATACAAAGGCGGTTGCCGCTCCATCGACGTTTACCCCGATATGTCCGCATGGACCATGCGCAGGTGGGATCTCATTACGGAGTACGTGCGCGCTGTAAGAGATAGTTTTGACGGAGAGGTCAAGGTTTTGACCATGTGCAACGATTCCCTGGATGATATGTACCGCATGTGCGACGCTATCAAAGCAGGCGGCGCAACGCACATCAAGGCTTATGACTACAACAAGCAGGGTGCACCGATGCACAGAATCCAGCTACTCCGCAAGAAGGCGGATGAACTGGAAATGGGTCTCAAGGCTTCCGGAAACGGCAAGTACTGGACGACGGCAATCCTGATGGGAGCTTATGCTGCCGGAGCTGATTGTGTCAGCGCAAGCAACACCTTCCAGATAGTCGATGACCTGCCTGTATTCGAACAGCTCTATTCCAAGTATCAGTATTGATAAGACCAGTTTGGTTCTAGGATAAAGAACAATAGCAGTACCGATGTTTTGTTACGAAATATCGGTACTGCTATTTTTTGTGTGCGACAACTAGCTTTTAATTGAAGGTTAAGCCATCGAAGGGCTGTTGATTCGTAGAGTTCGGGCTATCGCATCATGCAATCATAGAAAATGACAAGCAGACATTGAATCTTATACAGGAATAGTTGGCGCTTCTATATCTTCTCAGAATCCCTTTGGGCGGCATTTTGGTACATTTCTTATACGCTCCGTTAAATTTTCAAAATACATTGATTTTTTTCGATTTGACGCATACAGTATATGATATCGAGAAAAGTAGATATGAGGTGCGGGTTTGGATTGCTATTTAGAAAATATAAAAGTGTTCAAGGCGTTGGGCGACCCAAAGCGATGTATGATCGTAGATATGCTCTCCTGCGGGGAATTATGCGCCTGCAATATACTGGAGAAGTTTGAAATGTCCCAATCCACTTTGTCCCACCATATGAAAAAACTGTGCGAATGTGGAATTGTAAAAGCGCGCATTGAAGGCAAGTGGACTCATTACTCGTTAGACGAGGATACCATCAGTAAAACAAAGCAATTTTTCTGCGCTATCACCTCGGATAAAGAAAATTGCATTTGTAAAGAAAACTCAAAATGCTGCAAGGAGTGTAATGAAAATGAGTAAATGTTGTTGTTCTTCCGATAATTGCTGTGGTCAGCCGCAGCCTAAAAAGCCGATTTATATTGACTTTTTGTATCTGGACACAACCGTTTGCGGCCGTTGCCAGGATACAGAAAAGGCTTTAGACGAAGCGGTTAACAGCGTTGCGGTCGTGCTTAACGCGGCGGGATACGAAGTCAAGGTAAACAAGGTCAACATTACAACCAGGGAGTTAGCGATTCGACATCATTTTGTCAGTTCTCCTACCATCCGCGTAAACGGAAGCGATATCGCGGTAGAACTTAGAGAATCGCTTTGCGAGGACTGTGGAGCACTTTGCGGAGATAACGTCGATTGCCGCGTTTGGGTGTATAACGGTGTCGAATATACTGCGCCCCCCAAAGAGCTTATCGTAGACGCTATTCTGCGGGAAGTATATGGAACAAAACAGAGCAATCAGCACAGCGAATCCTATCAGCTCCCCGAAAACCTGGAATTGTATTTTCTGGCTAAAGCACGCAAAGATGAAACAGAGCTTTAGGTGCAAGCCTTGAGTTCCCCGGTAAACGAACAAAATCAATCACCGGTTTTACCAACTGTCGGCTTATAATCAATAATCTATTTAGGAAGTTGTCTGCTACGGAAAAAATGAAGATATTTGAACCTGCCATGTGTTGCCCGACCGGGCTTTGCGGTGTTGGGGTTGACCCCGAATTACTTTGCATATCAACTGTGCCAGACACGTTGAAAAAACAAGGCGCATTCATCGATCGCTTTAACCTAAATAGCGCACCATGCTGACGAGAACAGTTAAGCATGGTGCGCTATCCGAAGCAGATAACCGTTCACCTAAAACAGTACCCCTCAATTAACTGCATATTTTACAGCAATTGCCCCCGCCGCCTTAAAAAGGAGCGCTACACAGCATTGGGGGCAAAGAACGCATGGTCGTTATTTGCTAATCCATTTCGGCTATATAGAGCGATTCGATCCAGGATTCAATAATATCGCTATAATCCGCATACGCGTCTGCCGGCGTTGCAGTGTGAAAGCGGAAATCCCATCCCTCAGTTTGGATGTAGATATCGAGGTTATTTCGAGCATCTTCATTCGTTCCGGTGGCATAGGTGACCCGCCATGCCGGGTATGTTAGTTGTTCCGAAAGCGCGCTATCCTGTTCGATGTACAAGTCGGCAAGGCCGTCGATGTTGAGATATTCTATTTGAGATGCAACGGCTTCTTCTGTATAATCGACGCCCGCCAAACGCTCGGTTACTATGCTTATCATGCTGTCGAACAACAGCTCCTCGCGGTAGGTGCCATCTTCATAACTATCTGAGCTGATTAGCTCCACCAGGTCTACAAGGTTGGGCGCTATTAGCACAAGATTTTCTGCATAGTCGGTAGCTGTATATCCATTCTCCACATATTCATTCTCCATTTGCTCAGAGCTTGCGTACAGCACTGTTTCGACCATTTCTGGGTAATCGCTGCGCCATACAAAATAGATGTCGTTTTCGAATATCGCAGCTTCGTAGTATTCGTAAAGGCCATTTATGTACTCAATCGTCGCTCCGTAGCTGTCGGGGTATTCGGAAGTGGCGCCGTTCACATTGAAGGGAGCGGAGCCTTGCGGCAAAAGTATGCCCAGAACGCGGTCGGTCGGGTCTTCGATGCAATAGTAGGGCGACGCATCGTCGGCGGGAAAGGCTGCATCGTAAAAAATCATAGTACCATTCAGTTCGCTGTATTCGCATGGGAAGCCGTTGAGCGCAAAGGCGGTCTCGTTGAAATCGCCAATATCGGCAAAGGGAACGGGTTCACCAGAACCGTACAGCGCCGTTACTTCCTCGCGGTTCATGCTCAGTAGAGGCACGAGGTTTGTGCTATCTTCAGAATTAACTGACGGTTCGGATGTAGGTTCGGAGGTTGATCCGGATTTCTGCGGAACGGGCGTACCGGTATTCGAACCGGAAGAAGGAGCACAGCTTGCTGCGAATAACAGCATGGCGACCAGCAGAAACGCTATGATTCTTTTCATAAAAAACCTCTCACTTTGTAGTTTGTTATATAAAGAGCACTTGTTTAAGGCTCTAATATTTCGAAGTATGTTGTGTCAAACACCGCGAAAGGTTGCAGACTATCTGAATTGAACAACAAAACAAGATGAGCTGCGTCGTCGAGTTCCCAGCGCGCTGCCAGGGACAGAGCGCTAAGACGGTCGTCCTCACATGCGGGCGCGGCTGCATTCCAACCGTCAATACCCACTCCAAAAGGCTCCACAGTGCCGGATTGTGTACGCCGTTCATCGTCCATACCGAAGTAACAAAGACCCTCGCCGCCGTTGTCGCTGCTCTCAAAGGTGGGATCCA
>CALNBC010000106.1 GCA_937874755.1 uncultured Clostridia bacterium | reverse complement strand
ATTATTTCATCGACCACCAGGCAACCGTGCAGGCGGCCGCTGGGGCCTTCAAGATCAGCAAGAGCACGGTACATATGGTAGTAGTAAAATAGAACGGTATTTGTGGTGTATCACATAGTGACATTGATTGCTTCCAGCCTTAAGTCCAGTATGAAAAAATCTTAAGAGCAAATAAATGAAACAACATCCCTAACAAGCCATAATTACACCATCGCAGACCGCCTCGCCATTCATGGTTAATCTGTTCTGCTGCTGGCTTGTCTTTCATTAAATTCAGCATTACAGCTTCTTTGTCGATGCTATTCCTAAGTCTCCAACCCCACCCCATAAGCGCGCCCATAAAAAAATGACGAAACGAAACTAGCGGCTTTGCTGCCTTTTCTATTTCATTTCGCAGATCTGGGTATCGAACTGTTAAACGCTTGAAAAAAGAATGAAAGAACCATTTCTCTCCCCAAATTGTGCCGATTACATTTGCATAGAAGCCTAATATAACACGATGTTCTGTGTGTTTGATCGAAAGAATGAAGTCGAAGAACAGGCAAAGCAAAAGGAACCCAATTATAAATATGCCATGGCGGTAAGGTGACCAAATAAGGTGTTCCTTTTGCTTCAATGTTATATCTCCCTTCGTGCTTTTACCTGTTAATTAAAAATTTATATATTTCCTTTGCAATCTCCCCTTCTATTTCGCCTTGGATTAATGATTCAATTGCACCAAGGAAATCCTTTTTATATTTCTCGGCATGCTTCATGTAGTTAGGGCCAAGCTCAGTTGATTTACCGTTCAACTCCAAGCCCGTAGTATATAAGAGTTCGTCTCCACGGAAGGCATATGTTACACCGTATCCGCGCTTATTGTCTGGTGATGTATAGTATATCACGACATCGCCATTTTCGAGAATAGCAGAAGGATTGAATTCAAAATATTCCTTTAGCTGAAACTCCTTTCCTACCGCAGCAAGCTTTGCGAATAAATCAGTAAGCGGTGTAGCTCCTGCTCCTAAGCTTACTGCTGATTCAAAAAAATTCTGAAAACCATCCTTATCTTCCCCCAAACCAAAGAGCGGCGTCCTATTTACGGTTTGTACTATAACTTGCCCGTTTTCTAGAGGGGGTAAGTTATCGTTGTATATATCTAGGCCGGATTCAGACGCACTCCATATACGCCGAGTGTTTGCGTTATAGCGTTCATTATACCGCTCCAT
The DNA here is from genome assembly GCA_937874755.1 of uncultured Clostridia bacterium. Lineage (GTDB taxonomy): Bacteria > Bacillota > Clostridia > Christensenellales > CALWSW01 > CALNBC01. Next base: position 2,511 of record CALNBC010000106.1, on the reverse strand, counting down.
ACCTGTTTTTTTGTGCGCCCCAAATGCCGTCCTGCCTTACGCCTAGGGCCGCCTGAATTCGTTTGACGTCTGCTCTGCTGTTAACCCCATTCGGCGTAGTATAACCGCTTACATAATACTTTCCCATTTTGGATCGTCAACAGTAAATCGGACAGTAATTATAAGGTACGGGATCTTTTGAATTCCACCGGTGACAGATAACCCAGCGTACCATGTAAGCGTATGTTGTTAAACCAATGCACATAGTCCGCCAGTTCCAATTGAAGCTGATCAAGCGTATCAAAACGACGGCAGGAAACAAACTCCGCTTTGATCATTTTAAAGGTCGATTCAGCCACGGCATTATCGTAAGGACATCCTTTCATGCTTAGAGAACGGTTGATCCGGAAACTTTCAAGAAGTCCGTCAATTAGTGCGTTGTCAAATTCGCTTCCGCGATCCGTATGAAACATGCGAATTTCAAAGAGATTGCCTTTCACCGTAGAAAACGCCTTGTATACTAACTCCGCATTTTTGTAAGCACCGGCGCTATAGCCGATGATCTCTCGAGCGCCAAGCTCCAGCAGAATGCAGATGTATGCCCATTTCGCTCCTACACGGACATATGTCAAATCGCTGACAACGCATGCGCCCGGCAGCTGGCCGTTGAAGTTTCTGCTTAAAAGGTTGGGGGTTGCCGCTTCATTGCTTTTGCATGAATGTACACGGTATTTCTTGCGCGTATAGGCAGAAACCAGGCCGCGTTTCTTCATGATTCGTCCGATCCTGCGGCGTGATACCGTCCATCCCGCTCGATGCAGCACCCGTTTCAGCTTTCGTTGTCCGTACACATGCCGATTCTCATCGTATGCAGTCTGAACAGCTTCTTCAAGGGCGCTCTCGTCGTGGCAACCATGGCATTCGTAATAGTAAGTGCTCCGCGCAATGCCTAAGCATCTGCACAGCGCTGATATAGAGTATTTGTGGGCATTGGCTCGAATCACAATTACTTTCGTGCGAATATCAGCGCCGCTTGCTTTAATACGTCATTCTCCATGCGTAGCTGCTGATTTTCTTTTCGAAGCTGTATCAGCTCCTGCTCTTCTACAGTTCGGTTATCTTTCTCGCGGCTGGACCCGGTTGTATTGATCCGCTTCACCCATTTGTCGAATGCCGAAGCTGTAAGGTCGTATTCCCGGATGATCTCGCCCCTGGGTTTTCCCCGGTTGAATAGCTCTACCAGCTGCTTTTTCTGTTCTTCGCTGTAGGTTCGTCTTGCTCGTTTCTCGGTCATGGTTTTCTCCTTCTTTCTCTTCTCTTAAGAATACCATTACCTTATCTTTTCTGTACAGTTTAGTGTAGCCTATCCAGACCGCCCTCGAAGCCGAAAAGCAGGCCATTATAGACGGCACTCTGGTTGTTCCCGTAATAGAGACTCCCACCGCCGACTAACTCTATACAATTCTTCCATACTGTGTGGCTGTCCTTCGCGGACAGCCACACTTTAGGAAACAGTTTTTTCTGACCTATGGGCTTTGCGCCAGACAGGGGATGGGTCTGAAAAGAAGCAAAAGGAGGACAGCTATGGAGCTTCTGGAAATGCATGGCATAACTAAGCGCTTCCCGGGGGTACTGGCCAACGACGGCGTAAACCTTTCGGTGCGCGATGGCGAGATACACGCACTGCTTGGCGAGAACGGCGCGGGCAAGACCACCCTTATGAACATACTCTACGGCCTTTATTCCGCGGATGCAGGAGAGATATACTTTGGAGGCAAGAATGTGAATATATCCTCCCCTGGCCAGGCTATAAAGCTAGGTATAGGCATGGTCCATCAGCACTTTATGCTGGTCAGCCCTATGACGGTGCTAGAAAACGTATTGCTAGGGCTCAAGGATGAGGGCTATCCCCTGTTCTCCCGCAAGTGCATAGCAGATAAGGTGCAGACGTTGGCGGACAGGTATGGTCTTGCGCTAAAGCTGGACAGCAGGGTAGAAGACCTATCCGTGGGCGAGCAGCAGCGTATTGAGATACTCAAGGCGCTGTACCGTGGTGCCAAGCTACTAATACTGGATGAGCCCACCTCGGTGCTCACCCCCCAAGAAACCGAGGATTTTTTCGTGATACTCCGCACTCTTAAGCAGGAAGGACACGGCATTATACTTATCGCTCACAAACTTTCTGAAATTCTGGCAATAAGCGACAGGGTAACCATAATGAGGGATGGCCGCAGCGTATCCACCCTCATTACCACTGAGACCGACGCCGCCATCCTTTCCCGGCACATGATAGGCCGCGAAATGTATGCAGATGCCCCGTTTGAGCGCAATATGCCTCCCGAATACCACAAGGATCCCCTGCTTCGCGCCGAAAACCTCACCTACAGGGATGAGGAGGGCATAACCCGGCTAAACAATCTTTCGCTCGAGCTGTACCCCGGGGAGGTCCTGGGCATCGCCGGCGTAGACGGCAACGGACAAAAGGAGCTGGCGGAATGCGTTACCGGCCTGCTGTGGGAATGCGGCGGCAGC
>CALNBC010000105.1 GCA_937874755.1 uncultured Clostridia bacterium | reverse complement strand
GAACCGTGGTATTTCCATTTCTGTAGATGATGACCGCACAGGAACGCACAACGCCTACTGCTATTCGGGCGGAATCGTGTCCTTCGTACAATACCTCAACAAAAACAAGGTGGCGCTCCACGAGGAACCCATCTACTTCTGCGCCGAAAAAGACGGCTCCCTCGTAGAGGTTGCCATGCAGTACAACGATGGATATCAGGAAAATGTGCTCTCCTACGCGAATAACATAAACACTCACGAGGGCGGTACCCACCTAACCGGATTTAAGGATGCGCTCACCAGGGTTATAAACAACTACGGCTTAAAGTACAAGATACTTAAAGAAGCTGACTCAAAGCTCTCCGGCGAGGATGTTCGCGAAGGGCTTGCCGCAATAGTTTCGGTCAAACTAGTGAACCCCCAGTTCGAGGGGCAGACGAAGACCAAGCTCGGCAACTCCGAAATGCGCGCCCTAACGTCTTCTGTGGTTTCCTCCGGGCTGGAGGATTACCTGGAGGAAAACCCCGCCACAGCGAAGATTATTTTAGATAAATGCATGCAGGCGAGCCGCGCGCGGGAAGCCGCCAGAAAAGCGCGCGAACTCACGCGAAGGAAGACCGTGCTCGAATCCGCCTCCCTCCCCGGCAAGCTGGCGGACTGCTCAGAAAAGGACCCCGCGCTGTGCGAGATTTACATAGTCGAGGGCAACTCCGCAGGCGGCAGCGCCAAAATGGGCAGGGAAAGGCGATATCAGGCAATATTGCCCCTTCGCGGCAAGATACTCAACGTCGAGAAGGCGCGAATAGACCGCATGCTCTCCAACAACGAGATAAAGAACATGATAACCGCCTTTGGTGCGGGCATAGGCGACGAGTTCGATACCAGCAAGCTCCGCTACCACAAGATAGTCTGCATGACGGACGCAGATGTCGACGGCTCCCACATACGCACGCTGCTGCTGACCTTCTTCTACCGCTACATGCGCCCCCTCATAGATGGAGGGTATGTGTATATCGCCCAGCCCCCGCTCTATAAGATTAAGAGCGGCAACCAAGAATTTTACGTCTATACCGACGACGAGCTCCAAAGCAAGCTGGACGATATCGGCAGAGAAAAAAAGGTCGAGATACAGCGATTCAAAGGTCTGGGCGAGATGAACCCCGAACAGCTTTGGGAAACCACCATGGATCCCGAAAAGCGCACGATGCTCTCCGTCACAGTAGAGGACGCGATGGCGGCGGATGAGATAATGACCATCCTTATGGGCGACAAGGTCGAACCGAGGCGCGAATTCATCGAGAAGAACGCAAAGCTAGTCGCAGATTTGGACGTATAATGCGGTTGACTCAGCAAATCTAAATATAAAAACAACCGTGTGCTAATTGGAGGAAAACATGGCAGAAGATACAGGAACGAGGTTGGTAAGCGTCGACCTCGAGTCTGAAATGAAAAAATCCTTCATCGCCTATTCAATGGCGGTGATTATCAACCGCGCCCTGCCCGACGTGCGGGACGGCTTGAAGCCTGTACACAGGCGAATACTGTACGATATGTCCGAACTCGGCATGTGGCCGGACAAACCGTACCGGAAATCCGCGAGAATTGTCGGCGACTGCCTAGGCAAGTACCACCCCCACGGCGACTCGTCGGTTTATGATGCCATGGTGCGCCTTGCTCAGGACTTTTCTACCCGCTACCCGCTGGTGGACGGCCACGGCAACTTTGGCTCGGTGGATGGTGACGGCGCCGCCGCCATGCGTTATACCGAAGCGAGGCTCTCTAAGCTTGCGGCGGAAATGCTCAGGGAAATCGACAAGGATACCGTTGATTTCGGTCCCAACTTCGACGAATCCCTCACCCAGCCGCTAGTGCTCCCCTCGCGTTTCCCGAACCTTTTGGTAAACGGCAGCAGCGGCATCGCGGTGGGAATGGCGACGAACATACCCCCGCACAACCTTGGCGAAGTCATCGACGCTTGCGTCGCAATGATAAACGATCCGGAAATATCTACCGAAGACCTCATTACGATTGTGCCTGGACCCGACTTCCCCACGGGCGGCATAATAATGGGCAAAAGCGGAATCCGCGAGGCGTACAGGACGGGACGAGGCAGGCTCATCGTGCGCTCCAAGACCGAAATCGAGCAGATGTCCGCCAACCGCTCGCGCATTATAGTGACCGAGATTCCCTACCAGGA
>CALNBC010000104.1 GCA_937874755.1 uncultured Clostridia bacterium | reverse complement strand
GCACTGCATGCTCGTTGTACCTAGCGTCGCCGTAAAGCGGCAGACCCGCGGCGCAAAACTGTACCCTGATTTGGTGGTGCCTGCCCGTGTGCAGCCGAATTTTTACTAGGGAAAGCTGTTGTTTACCCTCGATTCGCGTCAAGGTTTCGAAGGACAGCCGCGCCTCCTTTGCGTCAGTCTCATCTCTCGCGGCTATGTGGCTCGAGTATGTTCGATCGTCCTTGACTATGTAATCTCTCAGCTCTCCCTGGTCAGGTGCAGAACCGCAAAGCACCGCTAGGTAAGTCTTTTCGAACCTTCCCGCGCGCATGGAATCGGACAGCCGCGAAGCCGCTTTTGAAGTCCTGGCGAATACCATCACCCCGCCCGCGGGTCTGTCTAAACGATGGACCAGTCCAAGAAAAACCGCGCCCGGTTTGCCGTATTTTTGCTTTATGTACCCTTTGAGCGCCGTCAACAGATCCAAGTCTCCCGAGTCATCCCTGGCGACGGGCATGTTTTGCGGCTTGACTGCGCAGAGCAGGTGGTTGTCCTCGTATAATATGTTCATAGCATCGCCTTTTCTGTCAGCTGGTTTGTTTAGCCCAAGAGGACGCCCGCCATCCACGCGAATACTAAATCCATGTAATCGCTGGAGAGGTTGTCCATAATGTCATAGGGGGTGTGGTAGAGGCTGTCCGATTCGCCCTGGGCGGCGAGGGCGGCGGGGAGCCCGATGCCGTAAAAAGCCGCGTGGTCCGAGCGAAATTCTTTGCCCAGCACGGGCGCGGCCAGAGAGTAGTTTTGGCAGGCGGCGTAAATCAATGCGGTTGCCCTGTCGGGTTCGCCGTCGCAGGTATAGAGTATCGGAGTTTGCTGGTTTGAATCCGCGAACATATCTAGAGCGTAAACCGCCGCGGTATTATTCTTGTATTCTTCCGAAAGTTCGCGGGCGAATACCGTCGCCCCCAACATTCCCTGCTCCTCGCCCGTAGTGAACAGAAAAACGACGTGCCTGTCCGCTCCGGTTTCCGAAAACACCCTCGCCAGCTCGAGGAGAACCGCTACGCCTGCGGCATTGTCGCACGCTCCCGGGGTGGTGGAGACGCTGTCGTAGTGGGCGCAAAGTATTATTGTGTCGCCCGCACCCTCGTTGAGCTCGGCGACTATGTTCGCGCTCTCGAAAGGACCGTTTTCGATGCTGCTGATGGTAAGATTATTCCCTTCCTTTACCAAGGGGTGCCCAGACCCAGGCCGCTTATCACGCCCAAAGTCCCCGCGCTGTTGGACAGTAGCACAGCGCCCTCGGCGCTTTCGGGCAGGGGGTAACCCTCGCCGCAGAATACAGCGCGCCCCGATTGCACCCCTTGGGCGCTGCCTATAACGTATTCCAGGGGGAGCGCGCTCTCGCCGAAGGCCAAGGCGCTTTCGCCAGAGAATATATAGCCCGTGTTGGTTGTGCTCACTAGTTGCTCGTACGGTGCATAGCCGCATTCGGCAAGCGCATCTTTAATGAATTCGCCGCTCAGTTCGCAATATTCTGAACCCGTCAGCCTGCTCTTGGAGGTCAAAAAACGGAGTATGGCCAGCATCCTGTTTGCGTCGTAAAGGGGCAGAGCGCGTTGGGAAACGCACTGGGCACAGATTTCTTGTTCGCCGTGGGGGCAAAAGAACTGCGCGCCATTCTTGAGGTATCGCGCTGTGCCCGCCTTGGGGAGTAGTTGCGCGGTCGGTCCTGCGGGGAAGTCGGGCGATTTCACAGGAGAGGGAGACGGCGTGGGCGATGGTGTGGGCGGGGGT
>CALNBC010000103.1 GCA_937874755.1 uncultured Clostridia bacterium | reverse complement strand
AACCCTTCGGGGGGGACTTTGCAGAGCGCGCTCAATAGGCTCTTTATGTGTGGAAACGACGGAAAGTATTCGTCGTAACTGTCGAGCAATTCGTTTGCCCTTGAATGCAGGGTGTAGTCGTACGCCTGATAGGGTGAGAGCCGGGCATACATATAAGAAGCCAGCATAAAGGCCTCGTTGGATTTGTTGGCTTGCGGAAATACCGTGGCTAAATGCACACCAGAGTACCGCAGCTCGTCAAGCGGAATGCAGGTCGCCGTCAACAATTGAGCGTAAAGCGTTTTGCATTTGGCGTAGTCGGGGTCGCAGGACGCGGCTTTTGCCAGTAGCAGCGCCTCGGCAAGCTCACTCTGAGGGATGTTTGCATCCACGGATACATTCCCGCTCTCCAGTAAGTTTATTATGAGGTTATGCAGCTGCTCGTCCGAGGGCTTTGCGCCAGACGGCTCGCTGGCATCCAGTAGTTTTTTGGCGGATACCGCAGACGAGTCCGTTGACGCGTATTCAGAATTGCTTGGGGCTTTCACCGAGGCGGGCGGCGGGGCTGATTCCGCAGGAGGCGAAAAGGCCGCTTCGGGTTCGGGTTCGTCTATTATTGATTCTTCTTCGGGTTCAACAACTTCAGGTTCAACGGATATTGGCTTGGAGTCTTCTGTTTTGGGTTCGTCGGCTTCGTCGGCTTCTTCGGATTCTCTACCATCGGCGTCAACCCGCAAAGTGCCGCTAACTTCGCTTTCTGTGGTGTTGACGGCAGCTTCGAAGGTCTCTCCGCAATCCCGTGCGATATTGCTCTTCTCGTCTTCAATAATATCGACCACATCGTTCGCAGGCGCGCCCATGAGGCTCCATTCGCCCTCCCAGATGTAAATAGATTCATCGCACAGACAGAAAAGCTGCGAAGTATCGGCAACGATAGGGGTGAATTCCGGCAGGGATTCTTTAATGCAAAGTACGTTGCCCGACTCAAGCTCTTCGGGCATGTCGCACCAAAGTTTGCAAGTGATTTTATTTCCTTTGTAAAAAACCGCCACTTCATAATAGCCGTCCATCCATTTTATCGAACGGAATATTCTAGCAAATTCGCCCTTGCTGACTATTCGATCAACTGTGTGTAGATAAATTATCAGCAAAATATTGTGGAACATCACGTATTTTGCGGCTTCGGTTTCGAGCTCGTCCTTCGCTGTGAACTTGTGTTGCCGTATGGGTATTCTCCAGTACCGTTCTGCGATGGTCTTTTTGTTCATGCAGGTGTAGGCGTATTCCGTCAGGCAATAGGCTTCTTCACCGTCGATATCGTACGAGGCGACGCAGTGCTTGGACAGTAGCGCTTCCAGAGCTTGGGTGGCTTCCGTTTCTTGATCCTCCCACTCGACTGCAGTGAATACGTTGTTCAACACGCCGAGCTGGACTATCTGCTCCTTTCCCAATATTCCGAAGTTTGTTAACAGCGGCAATACAAAGCGCACCAGCCAGGGCATATCAAGCAAATCCCGGTTAAAAATGCTGACGTTGGGCTTCAATTGCTTGATTTTGGATAGCGGTGCAACGGTATCGCCGTGATCGAAGGAGGTCTGGGCTTCGCCGTACAGGGTTTCTACGGGTTCTTTGGTTTTCTCGGGTTGCTCTGGCTCTTCGATTTTTCCAGTTACAATTTCTGTGTCTGCCGTTTTTTCTGTTTGCGTTTCTGCGTTGATTGTATTGTCGTATGCTTCGACATTTTCTGATTCGTTTTCGACATGGGTATTGTCGTATTCCTGCGCAACCTCTGTTTTATAAGTATAATCCGTATTATTTCCCCTTGAACCAAGAAAGTAGCGCTTGTATGCAAGTCCCAACTGGACGTCCGATGGATATGCCTTGTCGAGCTGCCTTTGCATTTCTTGATTTGAAACTAAATCCCCTTGCTCCATAACCCTTAGAAACAGCGAAGGAGCTTCACACGCTGCGAGTATGCCGTCCGCTTCCCGCTCTTGTGGTCGCTGTTTTAGCTGCGCCAGCATTTCAGCGGCTTCACGCTGGAAAGGCTCTAAAGCCAGCCTGTATTTTTCAAATAGGGATTTTACGGTTATGAACTTTTCGAATATGCCCTCGGCTTGCTTTAGCTGCGACTTGAGCTGCTCGGCTTTATGCTCCTTCAGCGCTTGCAGGCAATCGGTTACAGAGCAATCTCCCGCGGGCATATTCACTTCACCTATGCGGTACTGCGTATATGAAACGACTTGCGAATAGTCCTTCCGCAAGCATTCCACCGACTTTTCCAGTTCGCTAAGGGTCACTTTGCTGGGCACGCGACCGCTCGATATCAAATCGAGCATCTGTGTGAGTTGCGCTTGCGCCGCCGATGCAGTTGCCGAAAAATCAGCAGCCAGTTTCTCGATTTCATTCATGTTTGCCCTCCAAGCTTTCATAATCATGAATTGGATTGTGCGTCTTATATTAAATTGTGCTTGCGATATATTAAATGATGCATACAGGTGTTCTTATGTTTGATGCTAATGTCTCTCAGCGTTGCCGATGATTTGGTTGGGCATAGCAAGTATAGATATATTATTATAAGCCTTGATTGTTAATGTTTCAACATTATTACATCAAATTCACCATTGATTGTGCTCTTTTTGGGAGATTGCTTTTAATTAGCTGTTTTGGTGCGTTAGATTATATCAACAATACAATAGCATCCGTACAATAAAACGGATTGTTACAGTAAATAAATGCCCCCAAGTCAAAGGGCCGGAGTTGCGCTCGGGTTATATAGCAATGGATATGCCGATATCAGCACATCCATATACTTTGCGTTATATTGTCATGTAGAAATAATCTGGCGAATTAAATCAACTCAAAAACGCATGGGGATTAAAGCGATGTAGTCTGCAAGCGGCGCGTCCCTGAGCAGGCAGTCGATTATTTACCTTCCCAAGGGGTTGAGCTCGTCTGTGCAGTAATTTGCAGTTTCTTGCTTGAAGAAGTCCGTCAGCTTCTTTGCACCCAGGTCGTACCCTTCGGTGCCGAGCTGAGCCTGCATTTCGGGCATCAGAAAGCGCCTTTGGACGAATCGCCCATCCAGCTTGAAG
>CALNBC010000102.1 GCA_937874755.1 uncultured Clostridia bacterium | reverse complement strand
TATGCCGCTCTATATGCGCTCCCCCCAGGCGGTCAGGATGCGCGCACAAAAGGAGAAGCATGGCTAAAGCGATACTTCGCAGAATAACCCCGGACGACCTTCCCGTCGTGATGGAAATCGAGAAGGACTGCTTTGCCTCGCCCTGGTCGTACATGGACATGGAGGTCGAGTGCCACAATGCCGACGCCGTTTACTTCGTGGTGGATGTAGACCGCGAAATAGCCGCGTACGGCGGATTCTGGCGCATCGTGGACGAGGCGCATATTACGAATATCGCTACCAACAAGGACTTTCGAAGGTGCGGCTACGGCGAGATGCTCGTTCGCGGCTTGATGGACAAGGCGCTCTCTCTCGACTTAACATCCATGACACTCGAGGTGCGCGTGAGCAACGCCCCTGCCCGCGCACTCTATGAGAAGTGCGGCTTTGAGCTGGCGGGAATTCGCCCGCGCTATTATTCGGACAACAAAGAGGACGCGTGCATTTACTGGGCTAAATTGGCGGAATGACGTCCCCTTCTTGCGTAACCGCGCATATATGGAATATAATATTACGATGACTAAGGGGGAGGGACGCCATGTTTGTGGATATTGACGGCATAAGCGTCCACTATGAAATGACGGGCGAAGGTGCTCCAGTGCTGTTGCTGCACGGCTGGGGCTGCTCAACCGTTACGATGGAACCACTGGCAAAATTCCTTGCAAACGGATACAAGGCGATTTCCATCGACTTCCCGGGGCATGGGCAAACGCCGGAGCCAAGCATCCCTTGGTCGGTCACCGAATATGCGGAACTCACAAAAAAGCTGATTGAAAAGCTGGGAATTCACCCTTGCCACGTTATAGCCCATTCGTTTGGGTGCAGGGTCGCCATATACATGGCTTCGCAGTGGCCGCAGCTTTTTTCCAAGCTGCTGCTGACGGGCGCCGCAGGACTTATCAAAAAGCGCACATTTAGGTATTACTTCAAGGTGTACACCTACAAAATAGGCAAACGCCTCGCCAAGATTAGTTTTCTGGATAGGCTTTTAGGGCTGTCCGAAAGGGCAAAGAACGCGGGTTCCGCCGATTACAAGGCGCTTTCGGAAAACATGAAGGGCACCTTCGTGCGCGTTGTCAACCAGGATCTTTTTGAGCGGCTTAAGCACATCAAGTCCGAAACGCTGCTTGTCTGGGGCGAAAACGACGCCGAGACACCCCTCGAGTTCGGGCGCACCATGGAACGCGAAATAAAGGACAGCGCCCTCGTCATCTTCGAGGGCTGTGGGCATTTTGCTTTTCTCGAACAATTCCCGCGCTTTTGCGCGGTGTGCAAATTCTTTCTGGAGGGCACGTCTTGACGGCAATTCTAGAAAACTTCGATTATATCGCTCTGTTGCTCTCTGTCGCTGCGGCGGTAGTCGCCGGTCTGCGCTTCCTGCACATGCTGCAGCTCGAGGGCTATCAGACCCCTATGTACCTCAAATGGCTCAAGAAGAACGGCTTCAAGGATCAGCTTCCCCTGTTGCTCGTATTCCTTATCTGCATATTGCTGGACGGCGCGCTGCTTTTCGTTTCGCGCTCTATGGGCGAACGCCTGCCCGTTACTACATTCTTGCTGGGCAGGGCGGCTGTGCGGCTGCTCTACGTCGGGCTGATTGTATTCATCGCGATAACATGGAAAAAGCAGCCCCAGAAAAAGCCTTTTGCCCGGGCAAAGAGGCTGGTGGCCGCCCTCGCGGTAATCTGCATAATCATTTGCGGATATTCGCTCACGGTCAAGACCTACGGCATAGTTACGCCGGCGCAATACCTCTTGCTGCGCATGGGGATGTACCTTCCCGCGCTGTTGCTCCCCTACCTGGTTGCGCTGGCGAACCTCGCCATGCTTCCCGTCGAAAACGCCGTCAAGCGTCACTACTTCAACGATGCCAAAAAGAAGCTCGATGGTCGGCAGGACGTTATACGCGTGGGGATAACGGGCAGCTACGGCAAGACCAGCGCAAAGTTCATACTCGGCAGTATGCTTTCGGAAAAGTTCAGCGTGCTCGTGCCGCCCCACAGTTACAACACCCCCATGGGCTTAACCCGCATTATCCGCGAGATGTTAACACCTGAGCATCAGGTGTTTGTCGCGGAAATGGGCGCGAGATACGTAGGCGACATTGAGGAGCTCTGCGAACTCGTTCACCCGAGCATAGGGCTAATCACCTCCGTGGGCAAGCAACATCTGGAAACTTTTGGCTCCCTCGAGAATATCATCAACACGAAGTACGAGCTCATCGCCTCCCT
>CALNBC010000101.1 GCA_937874755.1 uncultured Clostridia bacterium | reverse complement strand
TTTCTCTTACCGGTCCGTGCACGGTTGAGGTAGTGCTGCGCCAGCAGGCGCGCTTTTTGGAGGAGGGCACCGCCAAGCTGCTCGCCGACTCCAATGCTGCAATTTGGAGGTACTTCGACGGGGAGCAATACATAGCGTTCGATGCCGTTCGGTCAGAGGGCAGTGCACTGTTCCTCGACAAGCGTAATGAGGGCGAAATCTGCGCCGAAGCCGACGGGTTGCGCTGCATCTATTGCGACGTGCAGCCTGCCGCCCAAGGGTCGGTAGTGCTGTCCGGCGCGCAGCTCAAAAGTTCGCTTCACTGGGGAGCGGCCGTCGATTCGCTGTGCAGCAACGACAATCACATTTCGCTGGACGATGGCGGCGGCTATTGCTTTGGCAGGCGACCCGCGCCCTACGAGCTGTTCTACGTTCGCTCGGATCACGTCTTCTGCAAGCGCGGGGCGCAGGTGAATCTGCAGCTTTCCATCGTGCCCGTCGTGCAATCCGAAGCTGCCAATGAACCCCAGTACGAGTTCAACAAGCGCATAATCGACAAAAAGGACGCCGTGCGCGTGCTGCCGGACGATGTATTCGTCGCCCAGGTCGCTTGGGAGTACTACAACGGCTTAGGGTGGAGCAGGCTGGCGGTGAGCGGAAATGTGAACCCGTTTTCCTGCAAGGACGAAGGAACTGCGGCGCTCGTATTCACCGTCCCTCAGGATATTCGAGTTGCGGCGGTCAATGCGCAGGAGGGCTACTTCATCCGCGCCCGGGTCGTGCACGTCGAGAATTTTCTGAGCGCCACCCCGCGCTGGATACTGCCCTTCGTCAAAGGGGCGACCTGCAACTTCCATTATGCGCAAGGTATGCCCGCCGAGGCGGTTCGCGCCCGAAACAACGCGAGGACGGTGGAGGTGCGCGACGCCGCACGCATAAATGACCTCAACCTTGCGGTCTACGAGCCTATGCCGCCCCACCCGAGGGCGATGTACCTTCGCTTTGACGCATCTCCCCACGCGATGCCGCTTTCGCTGCTGCTTAGAGTCATAGGCGAGGCGGAACCTTGCAGCAAGATAATCTACGAGGCGTACAGCGAAGGCTATAAACCTCTTCGTTCCATAGATGGGACCGACAATATGCGGTACACGGGCACGGTGTTTTTGTACCTTCCCGAACCGCTCAAGGAGAGCCAATTCTTCGGGCAGAAGGGCTACTGGCTGCGCATGAGCCTAAGCTCACCCGCAAAGGCGCAATGGCGCGCCCCAAAGGTCGAGGGCATAAGCCTGAACGTGGTCAATGCGGTGCAGCAGCGGCAGGCTGTCTCCCAGGTGTTCAACACCGATGTTTACGACGTTGACAAGACCATTGAATTGATGGAAAAGCCGGTGCTCAGCTGTTCGGTGTGGGTGGACGAGATAAGCGCAATGTCCGAAGCGCAGATTGCAAAGCTCCTTCGCGAGGAACCTTCAAAGGTGGAGGTCGTTCGCGAGGGGAACAAGCCAATACACTGCCATGTGCTTTGGGAGCGCGCCCCGCTGCTTGCGCAGACCGCTCCAAATGAACGCGTTTACGAGCTGGATTCCTACGAAGGATTGATACGCTTCGGCAACGGAGCGGCGGGCATGGTGCCCCCTCAGGGCGATTTGAACATACGCGTGGAGTATTCC
>CALNBC010000100.1 GCA_937874755.1 uncultured Clostridia bacterium | reverse complement strand
ATTGTAAGGAGGTAATCCGCGAGCCTTTGCTTGAGCCTTCGCATGTGCGCTTCGTTGCGAATGAGGTTATCCCTCGCGCTCTGCACGGCGATTCCCATGCCCATTATACCCGAGGTGTTGGTGGTACCGCTTCTGAAGTTGTTTTCCTGCCCGCCGCCCACCTGCCCGCCGGTGTTTTTCACCCCATTTTTGACGAGCAGTGCGCCGACGCCCTTCGGACCGTGCAGCTTATGTGCGCTTATCGAATACATATCCACCGGAACACGGGTATCTTTAAGCTTGCAATAAGCCTGCACGCCGTCGCTGTGAACGTATGTGTTCGGGTTCTTTGAGCGCACGGCGGAGCAAATTTCGGGTAGGTCTGCAATCGAGCCGTACTCGTTGTTGACGTGCATCACGCTGACCAATGCGGTGTTGTCGTTCACAGCGTCCGCCACATCCATAGGGTCGATGTTGCCGAATCTGTCCGGCTTCAGGCGAATAACCTCCTGCCCTGCTTGCTCCAACGCGTTGAACACGTTGTAAATCGCGGGATGCTCCATCTCGGTGGTTATGAATCGATACGTTCCCTTGCGAAGGGAGGCTGCGACTCCCATTACCGCTATATTGTCCGACTCGGTGCCCCCCGAGGTGAAGTAGAGCTCCTCTGGCTTTGCCCCCAAGGTTTGCGCCATCACTGCTCGTACCTTGCTCACTTCCCGCTCCACCGCAACTGCGGCTCCGTACATCGACGAGGGGTTGAAATACTCTTCGGTCATATAGTGCATAGCCGCCATCGCCGCTTTGGGAAGCACTCGCGTTGTGGCGCTGTTATCCAAATATATCAAAAAATCATCTCCCAGTGGCTGATAATGGGAGCCCTAGCTTCCCATTTCTAATATTATATATTAAATGCCGCGAAGCTGTGCGGCGATAGGGATTATAACATATCGCTACTAAGTTTTCACCTTGTTTACACCTTTCTATTTTCATTTTATCCTATACTTTGCTATAATAATAAATATATTTATTTTTTCGCTCATCCCGCAATACGAGGAGGCTATATATGATTTGTCCAAAGTGTGGGACTGAAAACCCTGATTATTTCGTATATTGCAAAAATTGCTCCGAACTTCTGCCTTCTGACGAGCCGTCGCCCCAGCAGCGCGCGGCCTCGAAGGTAGACTCATACTCGGGTTTTGACCCGTATACCGGAGTCAGCATCGAAAAACTGCTGAACGAACCCTACTACGACCCGCGCCAGCGGCACAACGCGATAGACCCTTGGGAGCTTCTGGAAGATGAAGAAAGCACCGCAGAAAACGAGGACTTTTCTGAGAGACTCGAAGAACTTCTGCCCAAAGAAAAGGTGTACCGGCGGCGCACAAGGCGCGTTCCCCTGGATCCCGATACCGCAGTCACCCATGTGCCCCGCTCCGCCAGGAGCGCCCCGGCGCGGCCCGTCGTCAAAGGGCGCACCGCCGCCATAGGCAAGGAAACCCCCCCTTCGCAAAAATCCGAAGACGAAAGCCGCGAAGTCGCGTACGCAATTGCGAGCAAGAGTACTTCCGCAAGCGAATCCCAAGGCGGAGCACCTGTTTCGCATTACGACAAATTCATCGACGAATCGCCTGCTGCCCCGACCGAGGGAATTCGCAGCGAACCTGTACCCCATTCGCCTCTGGATTCCATACAATCCGGCGACGAGGCTGCCGCCGAATTAGAAGGCGAGTCGCCGCTCAGCCCCCGCACCCGCTATGGCGAAACGCGCCCCGCACCCGCTGAACGCGCACCCGAGATGCACGGTAGAATGCGCCCCTCTAAGGATGCAGAAGCCGCACTCGACGATATTTTCAACGAAGGTGAGGACGGGCAAGAGGAGCAGCGCCCCTCCAAACCCAAAAAAGAGAGGGTCAAGCAGCCAAAGAAGACCACGCCCATATTGACCGACGACGAAGAAACAGAGCCTAAGAAATCCCGCACCAACATCGTCTTCTGGCAGCATAGGCGCCGCATTCACCGTATGGTTCGGCGGCAACGACGAAAAACCCGTCGGCGAAGGCAACGTAGTGGTAGAGGCGACGAGCCATTCGGATATGGAAGCGCACTCCATCAGCGTATACGGCGAGGACGGGCTTACGGCTGTGTTCGTCGACCCCACAAGCGGCGAGGAGCTAAAGCAGGCTGTGCTGCAAAACGGCGGCTACAAGCTCACCATCGTGGACCTCAACTGGATACCCGAAGAAGCGGGTGAGCTGACCACATTCGAGGTGAAGCCGATAATCTACCTCCTCGACGCCGAGGGGACGCGCACCGACCTTGAGGTGCCCGCTTTTGCAGTCAACGTACCCAAGACCGCAATTACAGTCACCTCTCCGGACGTTTCTGCTCCCGTCGAGGTGGACAGCGCATCCTCCACCCTTACGATAACCGGAACTGTGGAATCCAACACCCCCACGAGGCTATTCTGGCAAGGTGAGGAGTATACCTCCGCCATAGAAGCCGAGACCGGCGCATTTACCATCGAAGCGCCCCTCGTCGCCGGGCAAGCCGAGTACACCCTCAGCGCGACCCTCGCGCGCCACGGCAACATCTCGATACCCATTACCCTCAACTCCGTCGTGAGCGAGCTTGGCGTGACCATGGACGCTCTGCCCTCCAGCGTTTCGGGGGATACCGTCACCGTCACAGGCAAGACCGAAGCGGGGGCGACCGTCGCCGCAGAAGGTACGGGCGCGGGCGAAGTTACACTCAACGCGGACGGCACATTCAGCTTTACCGCGCAGCTTGCGGAGGCGGGCTACGGGCTGCTGGATTACACAGTCACCGCGCAAGCGGGTGGACGCACAGGAACTGCTGAGTTCAGCCTGCTGCGCACCCCCGAAATAGACGCATACTCGCGCAAAGCCCAGATTTTTGAATACAGGACTGTGCTTAGGAACCCCAACGATTCCAAGGGCAAGATTTTCCGTCTGGACGGGACAGTCGAGAGCGTTGAAAAGGTTTCAGATTACCAACAGCTCGTAATCGTCCACGTGGACGGGGATGAAGACAAGCCGGTGACCCTCGATTATTTCAGCGGTTCCGAGCTTACTACGGGCAGGAGTTATCGCTTCTTCGCGGACGCCAACGGCAACGTCGAGGAGACCGACTCCACTCCCAAGATGCCGCGCTTGAACGCCTGGTTCGCGGGCAGAAACGAAAATTAAACGAAATTAAATATCACTAATAACGCCCGGCATACCTAAGGAGGTGCGCCGGGCGTATTTTTGCCTATTGTTGTGGAATCAGCGGTTTTCTTTCAAAAGGTCTCTGATTTCGGTCAGCAGCTTAACGTCCTCCGAAG
>CALNBC010000099.1 GCA_937874755.1 uncultured Clostridia bacterium | reverse complement strand
AATTACTCTGCCGACCCGGGCATGATGGTTGCTTTTTACCGGGGCGCGCAGGGCAGACGGCATCATTTCAGGCCGCCAGAGCGAACTGCTGGAACTCACCCGCAAAGTGGAGCAGCAGGACGGCGAAAGCCGCGTCATGGCGGAGCGGGCAGAGAGGCTGCAAAGGGATGCAGACGATGCGCTAAAGGATTCGGCAGAGCAGCAAGCGAGGGCATCCGGGCTCGAAGCCGAACTCAATCGCTCCGAAGTGCAGCGGGACGAGCTGTACGAAGGGCTAAAGAGCCTTTCGGAGGATGTCAAAAAGAGGGAAGAAGAGCTTTCCTCAAAAATCGCCGCCATTTCCGAGCGGGAGCAGGAACTCGAACGCCGCAAAGAGCGCATAATAGAAGCTATGAACAAGCTCTCGTCGGCAAAGGTGCAGTCCTCGAGGCTGCAGGCGATGCTGGACACGCTAATCGAGAGGGAAGCAGAAATTGCTCCGGCGATAGCCGCGGCGAAGCGGGATTGCGACGAGATTTCCGAAGAAAAGCAAGCCCACGAGCAAAAAGTGCAAGCCGCGCTGACCGCCCTTGCAGTTCTCGAGGGCGAGAGCACCGCCGCTAAAGCGGCGATAGAGAGCGCAGCGAAGCTCAAGGCAGAAAACGAGGCGAAGCTGAGGGAGCTCGAGCGCGAGCACACCGCCCTAGTCTCGCGGGAAAATCTGTTAAGCGAGATGCGGCGCGGCTATGAAGGCTATTACGCCGGGGTGAAGAACCTGCTGCGGGACTGCGCTAAGGGGCTTGTTGCCCCCGGAGTGCTGGGCGTAGTCGCTCAGCTTATGCGCGTGCCCGAACACCTGGAAAAGCCCGTGGAGTTCGCCCTGGGCGCCGCGCTGCAAAACATAGTGACCGCCGATGAAAAAGCCGCCAAGCTGGCGATAGAGCACCTTCGCAAAAACAATTACGGAAGGGCGACCTTCCTGCCGCTGACGGCTATGCGTCCGCGGATACTGTCGGACTCCGAACGCGCCTTCTTAAACCGCCCGGGCGTGCTGGGCGTCGCCAGTGACCTCGTAGAGACCGACCCAAAGTACAGGGACGTGCTGGAGAACCTCCTCGGCAGGACCGTGGTGGTGGAGGACATGGACTCGGGGATAGCCCTCGCTCGGGACGCGCGCCACGCTTTTAGGGTAGTCACCCTTCTTGGGGACATCATCCACACCGGCGGCTCGATAACGGGCGGCAGCGCCCAAAAGAAGGAGACGGGGCTTTTGGGGCGCGAGAACGAAATAGAGCGCATAAAGCGCCGCATTGCAGCCATCGAAGAAGAAAAATCCTCTCTTTTTGAGCGCGAACAGCAGGCGGAGGAAGCGGCGAAATCCGCCGCCGCAAATATGGAAAGCGTCGCCAGGAGCATACAGGAAGGCAGGATAGCCTTCGCCCAGATGAAGGAAAAGGGCGAAACGCTGGAGCTGCTTAAAAGCCAGTATACGGCCCAATATGGCGAGCGCATGGCGGATTCCGAAAGGCTGAAGGAAACAAAGCAAGATGTAGAGGCGCAGCTTGCAGATATAGAAAAGCTCCAATCGGGGCTGGAGGACAGCAGGCAGGTCTCCGAAAAAGACGCGGAAGGCGCTCAAGTCGAGATTACCGCCATGCGCGAAATGCGCGAAGGGCTGACCGACGAGCTGAATTCCGCCAGGATGGAGCACCTCTCGCTCAAGAAGGAGCACGAAGCGCTAATTTCCCAGTGCATAAGGCTGCAAAAGGAGTTCGCGGGCGCAAAAGCCGCTGTGGAAGCGGCCAAGCGGCGCAACGAGGATGCGCTCTTTAAGATAGACGAGCTGCTGCAAAAATCCGGCGAGCTTGGCAAGGCGATAGCCGCCATGCGAAGGGAAAGCGAGCAAAAGCTGGAGCTCATCCGCGAGAGCGAGCAAAAGAGGGACGAGTGCCTCGCCCACGCCAAAGAGCTGGAGCGCGGCGCAGAGGAATGCAAGGGCGGAGCGGCGAACCACAAGGACGCGAGGCACCAGGCGGAATTGGCGCAGAGCAAAGCCGAAACCGAACTCGCCGCAATGCAAAACAGAATATGGGAAGAATACGAACTGACCTACGAAGGCGCTTTAGCGTACAAGACGGGCGTATCCTACACGGCCTCCCAACGCCAGACAGACCAAATCCGCAAGGAAATCCGCGCACTGGGCGAGGTCAACGTCAACGCCATAGAGGACTATAAAAACGTCAAGGCGCGGCACGACGGGCTCTACACCCAACAGCAGGACCTCATCAAGGCGGAGGGCGACTTAACGGTGCTGATAGATGAATTGCTGCTCACCATGAGCAAGCAGTTCAAGACCCAGTTCGGCAGGATAAACAAGTTCTTCACCGAAACCTTCATCGAGCTGTTCGGCGGCGGCACCGCAGAGCTCAGGCTGGCGGGCGACGATGTGCTGAGTTGCGGGATAGACATAATCGCCCAACCCCCGGGCAAAAAGCTGCAGATGCTCTCCCTGCTTTCGGGCGGAGAAAAGGCGATGACCGCCATAGCGCTGCTCTTTGCGATGCTAAAGCACAAGCCTATGCCCTTTTGTGTGCTGGACGAGATAGAATCCTCTCTGGATGAGGCGAATGTAGACAATTTTGCCAATTACCTCCGGCGCTACGCGGATACGACGCAGTTCATACTCATAACCCACAGGAAGGGCAGCATGGAGGCGAGCGACGCGCTTTACGGCGTGGCGATGGAGGAAAAAGGCGTTTCAAAACTCGTGTCCGTAAGGCTTGCGGACGCGGACAAACACAGCGGAGGAGCAGCGTGATGGAAAAAGAAAAAAAGGGACTGTTTGCCCGGTTGGCGGGCGGGCTCTCCAAAACGAGGGACAATATCGCCGAAAAGCTCGGCGCGGTTTTTTCGGGGTTTTCGTCTATAAATGCCGATTTTTACGAGGAGCTTGAAGAAGCGCTGATAATGGCGGAAATAGGCGTCCCCACAGTGGAAACCATGCTAGACGAGCTAAAAAAGCGCGTCAAGGAGCAAAAGGCGAACAAGACCGAGGACGCAAAAGAGCTGCTGCGCGTCATAGTGGCGGACATGATGCGCCCCGAAACAGAATTCCTGGCCGGCGAAGGATCTTATGTGATACTCGTCGTCGGGGTGAACGGCGTTGGCAAGACCACTACCATAGGCAAGCTCGCCCACGTATTCAAGCAGAGCGGCAAAAAGGTGCTGATGTGCGCGGGAGACACCTTCCGCGCCGCCGCCGCCGAGCAGCTCACAGTGTGGAGCGAGCGCGCGGGCGTGGGGATAGTCAAGCACCAGGAGGGAGCGGACCCCGCCGCCGTGGTGTT
>CALNBC010000098.1 GCA_937874755.1 uncultured Clostridia bacterium | reverse complement strand
GACGATCCGGTCACTTCCGAAACGCCGCAGAGGTCTTTGAGAACAACAATAAGTAGGGTAATCGGCATAGAGTTTGATGAAGCTGTGGGGCTGATTTGCTCCCACGCTGATAGTATTGTAGTACGAAACAAAATTTTAGTCAAGCACAAGTTAGATTTACGTTTACTTGTAACAATTGGCGGGCAGGTTTGGTGATAATTGTTAACAACTTAACGAGCCATAACGCAACGATTACTAATATTTACTCAAATGTTGCTAACTGTATACAAGAAGTTTACAACTTATGAAATAAAAATGCAAGCATAAATCACCGGAAATATTTAAATTTGGTTAAATTCCCGTCAATCGGCCGTTTGCGGCATGATTGACAAGCGGCGCGGCATATGCACCCTCTGCTTCACCCCCCAGCAACGCCGCTGCAGCGCCGCCCCTATTTTGCAGAAAGTTTAACTTGTCCCCGCATCCTTGTATTTGGATTGGTCAAGTAATATAATATTAAACTGTAGTATCAACTTAATCGAAAGAACTGTTTGGGAGGAACTTTCATTGTATAAGATTATCAAGCGCGAGCAGCTTTCCCCCGGTGTAGTGCGCATGGTCGTGCACGCCCCCAGGGTTGCAAATAAGGCGTTGCCCGGTCAGTTCATCATATTGAGGGTGGACGAAGAGGGCGAGCGCATTCCGCTGACCATCTCGGATTACGACGGTGAAACGGGGAACGTGGCCATAGTGTTCCAGACGGTGGGCAAGACCACCAAGCTCCTCGCGCAAAAGCAGGCGGGGGACACGCTGCCCACATTCGTCGGCCCCTTGGGCAAGCCCTCCAACCTCGAGGGCATAAAGAGCGCCGCGGTCATAGGCGGCGGCTTGGGCACGGCTATCGCCTATCCCCAGGCGAAGGCGCTCTTTAAGGCGGGCGCCAAGGTGGACGTAATCGTCGGCTTTAGGAACAAAGAACTAATCATACTCGAGGACGAGCTGAAAAACGCCTCGACCAACCTGTACGTCACCACGGACGACGGCAGCAACGGCGCAAAGGGCTTCGTGACCGATGTGTTAAAGGGCCTTCTCGAGAAGGGCGAGCAGTACGACGAGGTCATCGCCATAGGCCCCGTTCCCATGATGAAGTTCGTCAGCAAGCTCACCAAGGAGTACGGCATAAAAACCACCGTCTCCATGAACCCCATCATGATAGACGGCACGGGCATGTGCGGCGGGTGCCGGCTGAGCGTGGGCGGCGAGACCAAGTTTGCCTGCGTGGACGGTCCCGATTTTGACGGTCATCTCGTGGACTTTGACGAGGTTATGCGCCGCAATTCGATGTACAAACAAGAAGAGCGCGACGCCGATTGCAGGCTCTTTCCGAAGGAGGCAGAGTAAATGCCCAATATGCAAGTAGAAAAAACACCCATGCCCGAGCAGGAGCCGGGCGTTCGCGCCGGCAACTTCCTCGAGGTCGCAAAGGGGTACTCAGAGGAGCAGGCGCTCAACGAGGCGGACCGCTGCCTCAACTGCAAGCATCAGCCCTGCGTTTCGGGCTGCCCAGTCAACGTGCGGATACCTGAATTTATCCAGAGGATAGCGGCGAAGGACTATTCGGGCGCCGCGGCGATAATCAAGACCACCAACAGCCTGCCCGCAATCTGCGGAAGGGTTTGCCCCCAGGAGAGCCAGTGCGAGAGCGTCTGCGTCCGGGGCATAAAGAATCAGCCCGTCGCCATAGGCAGGCTGGAGCGCTTCGCGGCGGACTACGCCATAGAGCACGGCACCGAAGTTATTGAAGAAGTCGCAAAGAACGGTCACCGCGTCGCGATAATCGGCGCGGGTCCCGCCGGGTTGACCTGCGCGGGCGACCTCGCGCGCATGGGGTACGGCGTACACATCTTTGAAGCGCTGCACACCGCGGGCGGCGTGCTGATGTACGGCATACCCGAATTCCGCCTTCCCAAGGATTTGGTTGCGAAGGAAATCGCTTCCGTCACAGACCTTGGTGTCACCATCGAGACGGACGTCGTCGTCGGTCGCTCTGTATCGATAGACGAGCTTTTCGAGGAGGGCTACGAAGCTATATTCATAGGCTCGGGCGCGGGGCTGCCCAGCTTCATGCACATGCCCGGCGAGAACCTCAACGGCGTGTATTCCGCCAACGAGTTTTTAACGCGCATAAACCTCATGAAGGCGTACGACTCCGATTCGGACACGCCCGTCACCGTGGGCGAATCCGTCGCTGTGGTGGGCGGCGGCAACGTCGCGATGGACGCTGCTCGCTGCGCAAAGCGCCTGGGCGCGAAGAACGTCACCATAGTGTACCGCAGGAGCGAGGCGGAAATGCCCGCCAGAGCGGAAGAAGTGCACCACGCCAAAGAGGAAGGCATAGTATTCTCCATGCTGACCAACCCCGTCGAGGTATTGGGCGAGGAGGGCTGGGTCAAGGGACTCAAGTGCGTCAGGATGGAGCTGGGCGAGCCGGACGCATCGGGCAGAAGAAGACCAATCGAAGTCAAGGGCAGCGAGCACGTGCTAAACGTGCAGACCGTCATCATCGCCATAGGCAATATACCGAACCCCCTGCTCCGCACCGCCAC
>CALNBC010000097.1 GCA_937874755.1 uncultured Clostridia bacterium | reverse complement strand
TGGAAAAAGGAGCTCTCTCTTGCGTGAAAACTCCTTTTCTTTGACAGGCTGAGGGCGGCAAACTTGCCGCCCTTTGTTAATACGCACCTGAATTAAAGCATATTCTCCAGTGGGGGTGATGTATTGAGGGTACTCGTCATCGGTGGTGGTTACGTCGGGGTAACCGTCGCGACCGTTTTTTCCGAGCGCGGTCACGAGGTTACACTTTGCGAGCGGGACGGTGAAAAACTCGTCCGCCTAAAGCGGGGTGGACTTCCGTTTTTTGAACCCGGATTGCAAGAGGCTTACGCGAACGCGCTTAGTGCGGGGCTCTCAGCGGTTCAACGGGTGGATCGCCCCTTGGGTGCCTGGGCGGACGCCATTTTCGTGTGCACGGGTACGCCGCCGCTGGCTACGGGCGAACTGGACACTTCCGGGCTTTACGAGATTTTTCGCTCGCTCCCTTCCGTTCGCAGGGAATGCGTTATCGCGGTAAAATCCACTGTCAACCCCGGCACCACAGATTCCCTCGCCGCCCTGCTTTATTCGCGGGGGTGCCACTCAAATGTCGCCTTTGTTCCCGAGTTTTTGTCCCAGGGCTGCGCGCTTGCAGATGCGCGTTCACCCTGCCGGGTGGTGCTGGGCATTGAGTCCGAAAGGGCGAAGCTCACACTCTCGCAGCTTTACGAGGGATTCCCCATAATTGCTATGAGAAGAACCGAAGCGGAGCTCGTCAAGCTGGCGGCGAACGGTTACCTAGCGGTTCGCCTTGCGTATTTCGGCGAACTCGCGTCCCTTTGCTCTGCGCTAGACGCGGATTACGGCGCCGTCGCCAGGGCGGTGGGAATGGACGCGAGGATAGGCGGACAGTATATGGACACTGGCGCAGGTTATGGCGGTTCCTGCCTGCCGAAGGACTCCGCGGCGCTTTTAAGCTGCTCTGGAAGGTACTCCCTTCCCATGACAGTGGTGTCGGGCGCGATAGCCGCAAACGAAAGGCACAAGCTCCTCCCCCTTATCACCCTGCACAGGTATTACAGAAGCGCGCGCGATCTTACCGTCGCGGTACTCGGCGCGTCCTTCAAGCCCGATACCGACGATACGCGCAACTCCCCGGGCATGGAGCTCGTCCGCTCCCTCGTCGGGGAGGGCGCGAATGTCAACCTCTTTGACGGTGCGGCAAACACCGCCGTCAAAGGCGCAACTTCGAAAAAGACCGCCAAAGAAGCGCTCGTTGGCGCAGACGCGGCTATAGTAATGACGGCGTGGAAGGAGGTAATGGAGCTAACTGCGGCGGACTTCATCACCTCCATGCGAGAACCTTTGATAATTGACGGCAGGGCTTGCTTGGACGGGGAGTCGCTCAAAAAAGCGGGAGCGACTTACGAGCGCATCGGCGGCAGAGCGTTAGGCTGAATATTTTTGATTATCTGAATATTAAGGCTCTTTTGCGGAGCCTTTTTTGTTTTCATGCGACAATGCATTTGCCCACGCCTACTGAGCGTGATATATTTATTGCATGACTAATATTCATCGCTGAAACTTTGGCAAAGGGGCATCGCCATGTTTTACACAGTAACGCTCAACCCAGCGCTGGACATATTCATCGACGCTCCCGATTTTGTGCCGGGCGCTGTGAACATCGCCACGGGTTTTCGCCGGGTGTCGGGCGGCAAGGGTATCAATGTCGCCCGAATGCTCAATAGCCTTGGCGCACCTTGTATCGCCTGCGGCATAGCCTGCGGCGCGGCGGGTGACTCGCTGCTTTTTGGGCTGGACGATGAGGGCATGAGCCACGATTTCGTGCGCTCGGGCGGCGAGACCAGAACGAATATAAAGATTACAGACACTAACTCTGGAATTACTACGGACGTCAACCAGGTCGGCGCTGCGCTTTCGCAAAGCGCGCTGGACGAGCTTTTTGCAAGGCTGACTGAGCGCGTTCAAAAGGGTGACACAGTCGCCCTTTGCGGCAGCCTGCCTAAGGGGGTAGACGACGGTATTTACGCAAAGTGGATAAAACAGCTGAAATCGCTTGGCGCGAATGCCGCGCTGGATACTTCCAAAAACCCGTTGCTGCTTGGAATATCTGCCTGCCCTAGCATAATCAAGCCCAACATCGCCGAGCTGGGCGCAACTATGGGCAAGCAAATCAACACGGCAAAGCAAGCCCTTAAGGAGTGCCGGAGAATAACTGATTCGGGCGTCGGGCTTGTCGCGCTGTCCTTAGGGGAATCGGGGGCTCTGTTTGTGCGGTCTGGCGAAAGCGCATTCGTCCCGGGACTGCGCGTTGAGGTGCGCTCCACCACCGGCGCGGGGGACTCGCTGCTCGCAGGTCTGCTCTTTGCGCTGAGTAAGGAGTACGACCTAAAGAGTGCGGCAGCGTTTGCCGTCGCAATCAGCGCGGCGCGAATTTCCACGGCGCCGGGGGAGACCCTCGAAGCCGACACAATCCAAAGGCTTTTTGAAGAAGCGAAGCTAAAGATGGCGGGCGTGGAGCTCGAAAATGCTTTTTACGAGTAAGATTGGAGGGTGCATGCTTACTGTCTTGACGGGGCGGTGCGGCTCGGGCAAGACCCGAAGGTTGCTGGACCTTGCCACTCAGCGCGCAAGGGCGGGCGGACGCGTGCTGCTGCTATTGCCCGAACAGAATACCTACGACGGCGAAGTAGCGCTCATGGAAGCGCTGGGTGGTTCGCTTTTCAACTGCGAAGCGCTGGGACTGGATCGCCTGGCAAAGCGGGGGCTCGAGTCATCTGGGGGCTCTGCGCGGCTGTTCCTCTCCGCCGAGGGGCGAAGGATAGTGCTGCGAAGCATAATCGAGAAGCACGCGGACGAGCTCCAGCTCTTTCGCGGCATATCGGCGCGGAGCGGCTTCACCGAAAAAACGGGGGAGCTAATAGACCTGTTCAAGAATGCGGACATTCTGCCTTTCGACCTCAAAAATGCCGCGAAGTCTTTAGGCGGCGGGCTGCTCTCGAGCAAGCTCGGCGAGCTCTCGGTGCTGTACTCGGGCCTGCTGGATTTCATGGCGGGCAAATACATAGACCGCGCCGATTCACTGCGCCTGCTCTGCGAAAAGATGGACGGTGCGGAGTACCTGCGGGATTTGCACGTCTACTTCGATTCGCCCCACGGCTTTTTGTACGACCAGCGCACCATAGCCATACTCGAAGGACTCGTCAAAAACTGCGCCTCCGTAACCATGACGCTGCGCTTGAACGATCAAGGTGACGAGGACGGGGGAATATTTTACTTTGAACATCGAGTGCTATCAAAGCTTCAGAAGATTGCGCAAGTCGAGCGCATTCACTTGAAAAGGGGCGAGAAAGACGCTACCCCCGCGGGGCTTGTTGCAATCGAACGCAGGCTCTTCAAATCCGGGGACGAGCCCGAGCCGGACTGCACAGGTGTTTCGGTCTGCGCCGCGGCAACCCCTTCCGAGGAGCGCAGGGCGGTTTGCGAGCGCGCCGTAGACCTATTGAAAAACGGCGCAAAGCCGGCGGACATATATATAGTCACCGCGACGGAAAGCGACGCCGCGCCCCTTCGGGCAGACATGGCGATGCTCGGTTTGCCCCTTTTTATGGACGAGCGGCGTCCCCTCTCTCACCACCCCCTAGTGGATAACTGCGGAAAGGCTTGCCCCTTTTGTCGCCA
>CALNBC010000096.1 GCA_937874755.1 uncultured Clostridia bacterium | reverse complement strand
GCCCAGGCGCATCCTAAGTGCGCCAGAGTACGCGCCCAGCACAAAACCGCGGTTCAAATCAGGAGCAGCAGCGATTCCCGAGGCCAGGTTCCCCGCCGCAGTTTTTGCGTCCAGCTTTATTATCCATGCGGTGACCATCGCCATTACCGCCCCTAGCCTTGCGGGTATCACCGATATGAAATTGCCGATCAACCTGACGAGTGCGGTATACGCGGGTCTGGCATCAAAGGAGCGATCCGCCGACCTTGCAAGCAGCATCACCGCAACGGCCGCCCAGCAAAGCGCAGCGTTGAGCGTCCCGCCCGTTAAAAATACAAGTTTCCCGAAACATGCGAAGAGCAGCGGCAGCAGCGCGCCCTCCGAGAGCGCAATCGCACACTCTTCGACAGCGGTGCGAACGAGCCCCTGTTCGGACATTTTTTCGGTGTCCTTTGCGGTAACGTAGGCGAGCTCTTTGCGCGCCTTGTCCTTGTCGCCTTTGCCGAGTGATTTGTATGCGCCAACCGTATGCCAGAGCGTCCTTCTGAAGTCGAACGCCATGTAGATGATAAATATTCTGAACAACGAAGCAGCGAACATCCCTGCTAGCGACCTTATGAGCGCGGTGAGCCCGAATACAGAGGCGCCGAAAACCCCCGCTAGCAGCAGGCAGGCGATTATCGCGTAAATATTGTCTTTATTGCCGGTGCTCCTGCCGAGGGAGAGCCTGATTTTATCGTCTATCTTCCTAACCAGCTTGCCGGCCCACTTTACGGGATTGAAAAATGCGGCTTTGCCGAATATCGCTTCGATTAGTACCGCTATTACTATCTCCGTCCAAGCCGGAAAACCATAAACGAGAATATCCTTAAACATTGACATACCTCAATACAAAAAACGCAGGGCACCATTGCCGCCCTATACTCAGAGCATAATATACCAAATACTCCGCCCTTTTAGCGGTTTTCTCGCTGGGATGTACTTTGGCGCGCTCAAAAACCGCTTTTTTCCGTACATTTATAAGGTTCGAAGCGCACAGCTTAACCAGTAAGGACGAACGGGCATTTAGCAAAAATACACCTACAGACTGCGGCATATTTGTGAATATCTGGATTTGCAATTACAATAATAATTGTACAATACTGCATCTATTTTTCAAGTTGCTAATGCTATTCTGCGGTGTTATAATCCATTGCATTGACAGCCCGGACAGCCCGCCTGCCAATGCTTATGAGGTAATGAATTGCCATATTTGTATGCCCACGCCTGCTGCTCCGCTTTAGCAAGGGAAGCGATTTTGAGCAAGAGCATTCCTTCCTGCCCACTAAGAGACAGGCTGGCACAAAAAACAGGCGTCGCCAATCCCCCTTATGATGAGTTGCTGCATGCAAACAGCGGCCCCGTCGCGATAATCGAGTCTAGGTTTCCCCTTTACCGTTGGGGAGCCCAGGGACCTGATATATGGTTTTACCACGCGCTGATCAAGCCCCGCAATTCCCAGCGGCGCTGGGGCAACCGCATCCACGCCGAAAACGTGGATTTAACCATGGAAGCATTGCTTGACTGTACGCTTGCAGCCAAAGGAAGGGTAAAGGACGGCTGTTTTTCTTATTTTTGCGGTTTCCTGACCCACTACGCGCTGGATGCTACTGCCCACCCCTATGTGCACAGCCGCTGTGGCGAGCACCAATACCACACCATGTTTGAATCCGAGCTGGACACCGCGCTTTTAGCCCTATCGGGCACCAACCCTGCGATACTCTCGCCCGCTTTAAACATGCCGGTACTCTCAAAGGAGGACGGTTCCACCGTCATTGTGATGCAATCAAGCGTGATTGAACGCTGGTGCGAAGCGGTTCCGAGCGATGTGCTACCGTCTATCGTGCAAAAGATACCCGCAATACTCAAATTGCAGCACGACCCACGCGGCAGGAAGCGCAAACTCGCAACTACTGTTGAGAAACTGGCAGCGGGCAAGCCCTTGGTCTCGCGCTTTTTGTTCCCCCTAAGCGCAAGCAAAAAGAGGGATGTGCTCAACCTTCG
>CALNBC010000095.1 GCA_937874755.1 uncultured Clostridia bacterium | reverse complement strand
CCTATTACAGTATAACAAAAAAGCCGCCTGTAGGCGACTTTTTTGACAGGCTGACCCCATTCCGCGGATGGGGTTTTTTTATCTGAACATCTGAATTCTTGAATTAACCGCGCTCTTTTTCCTCGGCAATATTGTCCGCTATCTGCGCTTTGAGCTCACTAATTATCGCGCAGCGGGTTCTGAGTATCTGGGAAGTGATGTCCTCGCTCTCGACCATCTCGTAAAGCTCGCGCCCCAGTTCGGTGTAGTTGTGCTCAAGCTCGTCGTTTAGCCTGGATCTCGCGTTGCGAATCCTGATGAGATCTATGTACTGCTCGCCCATGTCTGCAACCGCACTCGCGCCCCTTTTGACGCTGTCGGCGCCCTTTTTGACGCCTTCCACGATTTTATCGATTATGTCGTCCATTTCAATATCCTCCTTTTGACAGTTACGCTTTGCACAATACTTCACATCTACCGCAAGTATATTATAGCATTATTCTGATGACAATAAACGGAGAAATACCCTCCTGTCGCCACAGTTGCCCGAAAGCATTGTTTTTTTGCGCGAGCTAAAAAGTCTTTCGCGCTTCGACGGACATTCCGTAGCCCGGTATATTCAAAACAGTCTTGACGGCGCGCAGCAGCTGCACATCCTTTCCTTTTAGCTTGTTGAACTCCCTATCGCCGTATTTGTCGTCCCCGACGATAGGATGCCCCAGGTGGGCTAGGTGGGCGCGTATTTGATGCGTTCTGCCCGTTATCAGTTTGACGGACAATAAAGAGGTATCACCGTAGCTTTCTTCTACTCGGTATTCGGTGATTATCTCCTTCACACCCTCATGCAGCTCGTCGTATATGTATACCCTTGCCGCATCGGGGTCCTTTTTCAGCCATGCGCGGCAGGTGCGCTGCGCAATTTTAGGCGTTCCTTTGACTATGCAGCGGTAATACTTTTCTATGCTGCGCGCTTCCATCCCTTGAGTGATTTCTTCGTAGGAGCTGTCGGTTAGCGCGAACAGCGTTATGCCTGTGGTGTTGGCGTCCAACCTGTGGCAGGGTTGAGCGGTGGAGAATTCTGCCTTGACCAACTCGAAAAGCTCGCCCTCGACCTCCATACCGACAGGCTTGTCCACCGCGATGAAGCGCTCGTCCTGATAGAGTATTGGCATCGCGAAGCCTATGGTCTTGCTTGCGAATGCCGTCCAGGGGTATATACCAGGAGGTTCACTTGTGACAGTTACTATTTCCTTCGTCGTAAGCTACCACATCGAAATTATCGAAAATTAGTTTTGCAAGTTCGT
>CALNBC010000094.1 GCA_937874755.1 uncultured Clostridia bacterium | reverse complement strand
GCCAAGGAGCAAGGTATAAAAATCGACATTTTCATCATATCCTGCAACCAGCGCATCGGATACACTGTCCCTATAGGTGAATTTAAAGTCCTCGAAAGGATTATTCTTCGCACTCGCCTTTAGCCGAGAGTCACGGAGGAGAATATCCCGTATCTGCATCGCAGCTTTTGTCCTGACGTTCGTATCACCCTTGCTCCCGTAAATTGTGTTGATTTCTTCAATAATGACCGACAGCATTTTCAGTTGCTCCGCTTCAGGCTGCGCGGGCTGAGGGGCTTTCATTTTTAATTCGGGTTTCGATTCAATGTCTGGGTTCATCATAACCCCTGTTTGCTCCTGCTTAAAACCGCTAACCGTGATTTTATCGGCAATGTCAAAATCGTTTCCACCCTTAATATCCAGCTCTTTCACCAGATATAAAAGGTAGTTATACCGCTTGTGCAATTCAAGGTTCTCATAGCAAGTCGCTTGAATCAGGAAGCAATAAGACTTAAGGAAACGCCGAATTGTCGTACGAATAGCGAATTGCTCCTCAATGTTCTTTTTACGAACCTCACGGGCAGCTTTATCGAGCAATGTCCACATACGCTGTTTTTGCTTTGATGTACGTTTAGGCAGATATAATAGGTCGTTAAACTCGTCAATGTCGTTTTCCGTGAGAATGTCATAAAACTCAATTTCCTCCTCCAACTTCCGAATGTCGGACGGAGAAATGGTATCGAACAACTCCGTTTCCTCGTAGAACGGCGCAAACGCTTTAAGTATGTCCTCAGCTTTGTTTTTAAAGTCGAGAATAAACGTCCGCTTATCATACGGCGGACAAATGCGGTTCAGGCGGGAGAGGGTCTGCACTGCCGACACTCCTCTCAATTTCTTATCGATATACATCGCTGCGAGCCTTGGCTGGTCAAAGCCTGTTTGGTACTTGTTTGCAACAAGTAGAACCTGATAGGAACTCTTGTCAAACTCATCGCGCAGGCATTCTTCACTAAATCCATTTATACCAGCTTCGGTATATGGTTCGCCGTTAATCGTTACTTTGCCGGAGAACGCCACTAAAGCATGGATGTTGGTATATCCTTTTCTGGCGATATACTTTTCAAATTCCAACTTGTATTTTACCGCGGCGGGGCGCGATGCGGTTACGACCATCGCCTTTGCCGTTCCACCGAGACTGCTTGCGACGTTCTGGCGAAAATGCTCGATGATAATCTCAACCTTCTGTGAAATGTTCGTATCGTGCAGGTCAATGAAACGTGCAATTTTACGCTTGGCGGTTATCGACTGAAGTTCGGGGTCATCCTCGATCGCCTTGTTAATCGTAAAGTAGGTTTTCCATGTC
>CALNBC010000093.1 GCA_937874755.1 uncultured Clostridia bacterium | reverse complement strand
CCTATTACAGTATAACAAAAAAGCCGCCTGTAGGCGACTTTTTTGACAGGCTGCAAGCCCCTTTCCGGGGGCTTTTTTTAATTGTTTTCGACTTTTTCGGTCACAAAATCTGCAAATTTTGCAAAAATTCCAAAAAATTAAAAAGTGAGGAAGGAGAATGCATTTGAATGCAGAATAGTAGCAGAAATGGGAAGATGTGTAGCAAAGTGGTGCAAAGTGGTGTATAATCGTCCCACTGACCATTCGCAACGAAGAGGTAAGTCTAGTGCTAATTGGCTCGCATAACCACATGGTAGATAGTAAAGGTAGGCTCTTTATTCCTGCAAAATGGCGGGATGATTTGGGAACTACTTTTATAGTGGTATCTTTCCTCTTGGGCGACGGACTGTGAACTGGACAAACAGGGCCGTATTCTGATTCCTGCTAAGCTGCGGGCCTTTGCCCAGCTCGAAAAGGATTCTACACTCATAGGTGTAACCAACAGAATAGAAATATGGAATACATCCCTATGGGAAGCTATGGACGAGGAAATGGAAGCGGATTACGACGAAATGATGGCCAGCATGGCCAACATGGGTATATAAAATGGAATATTCCCACAAACCCGTCATGCCGAAAGAGGTTTTGCACTGCCTGTCTCCCGAGAGGGGGGGCGTATTTGCGGATGGAACTTTGGGCGGCGGCGGTCATGCCGAGCTGGTGCTATCCGCCCTGCCCGCAAGTGGAAGACTTATCGGCATAGACAGGGACGACGATGCGCTCTTGGCCGCGGGCAATAGGCTAAAGGTTTATGGCGAAAGGTTTACCGCAATAAAAGGTAACTTCTTTGAAACTCGCAGAATACTTAACGAACTGAACATTGCAAAGCTAGATGGGATGCTGGTCGACCTTGGGGTTTCATCTTATCAATTGGATAACCCCGAGCGCGGCTTTTCGTATCATGTCGACGCCCCTTTGGACATGAGGATGGACCAGAACGCTTCGTTTTCCGCTTATGATGTTGTAAACGGTTACGACCATGGGGAGCTTGCCCGGATACTCAGAGAATACGGCGAAGAAAAATGGGCTTCGCGGATAGCCTCCTTCATAGTCGATGCCAGAAAAAAGCAACCCCTTAACAGTACTTTCGAACTGGTCGAGCTGATAAAGGCGGCAATACCTGCTTCTGCAAGGCGGGAAGGGGGTCATCCTGCAAAAAGAACATTCCAGGCAATACGAGTGGAGGTCAACAGCGAACTTGCGGGGCTAAAGCAGGCGCTTGCCGATATTGTCGATTGCCTTGCGCCTGGAGGAAGGCTAGGTGTAATCACATTCCAAAGTTTAGAAGACCGAATAGCTAAACGGGTGTTTGCCGAGTTGCAAAACCCCTGTACCTGCCCGAAAAGCGCTCCAGTCTGCATTTGCGGAAAGAAACCAAAAGTGCGCATCCTTACCAGAAAACCTTTGACTGCGCAACAAGAAGAAGTAGATGAAAACCCCAGGGCGAAAAGCGCAAAGCTCAGAGCGGTAGAGAGACTCTGAACGAAAAAAACAACAACAATCTAACATGCCATTATAATTATTCATTCGCAATGCCCAACTCACAAGGAGGAAAGGACATGTCAGAGCCTAAAGTTCTTCTCAATCAGTATGTGTACTATACGCCCACATCGAGCGCATATAAATACGATGAGCCGAAACGCGTTGCGGAAAAAGAGGAAGCTGAGCGCCTCGAAGTAAAGCCCGTTGCAAAACCTAAACTCAAGACTTCAGCTGTACTGAGTGTCACATTGGCAGCTATGGTGCTTTTAGGAGCAGCAGTTATGCTCGTCGCAAGGTATGAGCGAATGTCTGCCGCATCCTTGAGGATAAGCAAGTTGAAGTCTCAAATTTCCACAATAGAGACTGAGATAGAAAACCTTAACATCAAGCTTCAATACGCTATGGACATCAACACCGCCCAAATCATCGCGAGGGAAAAACTCAACATGGATTATCCCGAATCATCCCAGATCCAAAGCGTCGGGGGTTGGGCGGGGAATGAATCGGAAGTGTCGGCGTCTGTGCCTTCTTACGCCGCTGTTCCGGTAGTCAGCACTCCGGTTGAGGGTGGCGGTGAATGATATAAGCGCATTTGCCGAGCAGCCGTGAAGAAAACACAACGTCTTTGCGGCGTTTTGGCATTTATATAGGAGGGTGTTCCGTTGCAGCAAAAGGAAGACTCCAAAACTCAAAAAAAGACAAAAAAGCAGCTCATAAAAAAGCGGATATTCCTGACGATGTGCTTAATTATGGCGCTGTTTTTAGCTGTTTTGGTACGGCTCTTCGACCTTCAGGTAATCAAGGCGGAAGAACTTCAGGAAAGAGCTTCGAGCCAATGGACGCGCACGAGC
>CALNBC010000092.1 GCA_937874755.1 uncultured Clostridia bacterium | reverse complement strand
CAACTCCTCGATTGGCGGGCGTTTCCAAATTGCTTTGCGCCAATTGGACAATTTGCCGCCTTTATAGCATTCCCATTTGCGGATGATTGCCCTATGGGTCTATTCGGAAACGCAGAACAAATTTGCCTAGCCGCTATGAAAAATCAATCTTCATTTTTGAGGTCCGCGCCTTCTATGTGCACCTCTTCGCTTCCCTGCTCGATTGCTTTCTTGCTTTTAAAGAAGGTGACAGCGTACTGGATAAAGGCAATTATGCCAAACACTACCGCCAAAGCGAGCACCACCATGTGCCAAGGGTTCAGCCAGGGCAGGTAGTTGGTCAGGAAGGACAGCACCACTCCCAAGTTGAAAAAGCCGGTCGAAAGCTTCCCCCATATCCTCGCATACACGACAACTTTATGCTTAAGCAGGAATGCGCTTCCGATGATGAGCGCAAGGTCGCGCACTACGACAAAGGCGAGAAACACCCAGTGGATATATCCCACGTAAGTCAGGCAAAAGAGCGCAGCGAGGAGCATGAGTTTATCTGCCAGCGGGTCTGCGAGCTTGCCGAAGTCGGTGACTTGATTGTACTTGCGGGCAATATAACCATCCAGAACGTCGGTTATGGCAGCGATTGCATACACGATGACCGCGGCGATGTAGTTCTTAGGAACCAGGAACAGATAAAGGAATACGCCGATTAAAAGCAGGCGTATGATAGTCAGCACGTTCGGGACATTCCATTTCATATTTGCTCTAAACACCTTTTACACCGCTCTGCGGTTTATTTTATTTACATTATATCCCTATTTTGACTTATCGGCAACTAAATATGAGGAAAAATAAACAGCACCCCCCAAATTAGTATTGCGTTTGCCGATGACACTAAACCTGCCCTGCGATACGGTTTCCCTCAGTTTACATTTTGCGCTGTATTCAATCGTTTGAATCCAAGCGCGAATAAATATTGTTTTTTATAAGGTTTTTGTGGATTCGCAAAAGAAGAAAGCCGCTTGTTTTGCGGCTTTCTTGAATATTCTGTTGTTCGACCTACAGCTTTTTGGCGCAAGGTCAACCTGGTTTTTGATTAGTTATTCGTCGCCTTTTTCTTGAGGAGTACCAGCGCGGCGGCGGTTGCCAGTGCGGCGGCCACTATCGCCCAGAGAACGCTTGTTGAGCTGTCTCCCGTTTCGGGAACATCGTCTACAATGTCTTCCTCAAGGTCGTCTTCGTTAGGCAATTCCTCGAGGTCAGTGTCTTCCTCTTCGGGAAGCTCCTCTTCGGGGGTGCCTTCGTTAACGTCGGGCTTTTCGGGGACGATTACCTGCGGGGGAGTGGGGTAGTCCCTGACCACAACTTTGATGGTTACGTTCTCTGCTGTGGGCTCCACAAACCATGCGGGCTGTGCTGCTGAATCCAAACCACTGTAGTCAAAAGTAATCGTTCCAGAGAATTCTGTAGAAACTCCTACTCCTGCTTTAGTCTGGTCTAGTGTGTCAGGAGTCCATACGATTGTATAGGGGAAAGATACGCCCAAAACGGTGATGCTTCCATCTTCGGGCAGAACGCCTGCTTTTACAAGTTCATCGATAGTAACTGCTGCATCATCATCTGCTTTTAGAGAATTGACGTAAACAACTGCATCGGCAAAAGTCGGGTTAGCTGCTTCTATGGCTGTGATTTCGAAGGTTGGTTTTGATGTTGGAGTTCCAGTGTAGTTGCCTGTTCCTGTAACAGTAACTGTTGCTGTGCCTACGTTAGTATTGTCAGGAGCGTAAGTAACAGCATAATCTGTTCCTTCAACAAGGGTGATGTCGCCGACTTTAACCGTCACTGTAGGAACGATTGCAGCACCGGTGTACTCTGCGGTTTCTGGTTCAACGGTTACAGTTGCGGTGCTAAGGTTGGCAGGTGTGATTTCGAAGGTTGGTGCTGATGTTGCAGTTCCCTCGTAGTCGCCTTTTCCAGTAACAGTAACAGTTACAGTACCTGCGTTAATATTGTCAGGAGTGTACGTAACATCATAATCAGTAGCCGAATTAAGGTCAGTGCTATTAAGGGTAACCGTCACTGTAGGTTCGATTGCAGCACCGGTATACGTGTAAGGTCCACCCGTAAGCGTTACCGTAGCACCCGAAATATCCTCCGCCGCCAACGCCGTTACCGGCAGAAGCGCAAGCACCAGCATTAGGGAAAGCGCCAGGGCAAGAAGCTTTTTTGTTGAAGTTTTCTTTGTCATCCAATTATCCTCCTTGATTTTCTTGTTTACCAATTCTTTATATTAATACAGCATTGGTCGCCAAAGACTCAATATGTTCCTATCAACTCCCTTCAACGCAAGCACCCTGCCGAAAACCGGCACGAACAAGCGCTCCTATGCTGTAGATAATCGGTCGGGTTAAGCTTTAGAGCAGTCACGCCTTTTGGCGCGATTCTTGTATAGATAAATACACTCGTGACGCTATGTTCTGTGAACATCGTCACGTCTGTTGTATTATACCATAAATTTGATTTTTTCCCTGATTGTGGCAGAAATGTTAAGGTATGTTTACATTTTGTTCACATTTAATAACTAACTTTTTACTCTTTTTTCCCTTGATTTTGCGGAGAATTGCGTTCATTTTTTGCCGCGTTTCGGATTTTATTCAAGCAGTAAAAGTTCCTACAGCAACATTATTTTAATGTAAGTTAATATGAAAAATCGCCTATGACAGGCGATTGCGCGTTTAGTGCTTTGCTTAAAATTCGCGGTTGGCAGCTTGCTTTGGAA
>CALNBC010000091.1 GCA_937874755.1 uncultured Clostridia bacterium | reverse complement strand
CGCAAGCAGTACAGGCCAACGCTGAAGAAGTTTCTGTGCTCAATTCCCTGGGCAGTGCCGAAGAGCGCCAGGCGGGTGTAAACGCAATCCGGGACTCGGCAAAAAAGCTGATTCCCGAACCCAACATCAATACACAGCTTACGGGGCTGCCAGAGTTTATCAGCGCCGTATTTGGCCTTAAGAGCAATCTGTATTACTGCATACAGACCATATCGGACAATAAAATAGAAGAACGTGAGCTGGTGGAAGGGGTACTTAACGAGTACGGCAGCTACGTAGTCGGCTCCTTCGAACCCGATGAATCCAGGATAGACAACGAAATAGACGACAGGTGGAAGGAAGCGAGAAGGGAAAAGGGCAAAGGCAACAAAACCCACATGAAGCTGGACAATCGCGCCAGAAAACAGGTGCGTGAGGCATATAAACAGCGTTTTGAAGTCATACAGGCGTGGCTGGATGCGACCGTTCACAAGGAAAGCAACTCAACCGGGGAATTCAAAAAGTCAAGGCAGGAGCTATTAAGCGCCATTTCCGGCGCCCTTTATGACGTCGGAAATTCAGAGCGTTCACTGAACCGCACGATAATGGAGTGGATGCTCAGGAAGATGCAAAGTCGACTCAGCGGGAACAATGTCGCAATCTGCTGGGATTTTGCAGAGCTGCTGTGCACCGGGCTCATTTCCTTAGACGACGATGGCATGCCTTTTATCGATGAAACGCTGAACGCTGTCGAGTATTTTGAACCCTGGAGAAATGTGCTCAGGCACATCGCACAGCCCAAATGCACCATAGAGCAGGCGCGCAGCGCCATCTACGAAAACGATTCCCTCATGTTTGACAATCTGCGCCAGCAGCGCATGATAGGCAAATACCTCGATGAAGATTCCAACGAATTCGCCGTTATTACCAAGGAAATATACGACGCACAGAATACAGCCAAAGCAGAAACCGAGAGATTCAAAGAGCAACTCGCCCTCGCATACACCTATAACCGCCTCGACGAAAACGACAACGACACCATAAACGAACTTCTAGAAGGCTACAAGTCTCGCATAACCGACTTGCAGGATTTCGGGGTGTGGAAGCAGTTCCTAGGAGCACTGGAGCACCAGGTCGAGAACATCTCCGCCGATAGAGAGGAACACCTGCAGGCGGAAATAGCCACCCGAAGGGCCACTCTTCCTGCGGGAAGCACCTCGACCATGCTCGACGAAGCGGAATCGCTGCTCCAAAACGAGGGTAACTTCGCCATAGCCGAGGAGTACATCAACCGCTTCGACACGGGCGAAACAGACATCACCGAGGAGCTCCAGGCAACGCTTTGCGAAAAGGACAGCTTTGCCGAATTTCTCTCCGATGCTGTCTTTAACCCCATCTACGATGAATGCAAGCGGTACACGGGCAAGTCGCTAAAGACATTCGGCTTAAACTACATGATGGACAAAAAGCCCAAGGAGTGGACGAGCCGCCAGATTGAGGACAGCAGGAATCTCATAATATCCTGGCCTTCCAGCAAAGGAGTTACGAGAACTAGCCAAATCCAAACGTTGATGCAAGCATTGGGCTTCAACATCATCAAGGTGGACAAGGATCCTATGGGGAGGCGCGAAGTTTACAACGTCTACTCTGTCGGCACCGAGCGCAACCTCGCTGAGTACAGGCATCCCATTTCAGCCTTCGGCACCCAAATGAGGTCGCCCATCAAGGTCGCCGTCCTCTTTGGCAACCACACCGCCCAGGACCTAGTGGACACCATCAGTGGCTTGAATCTTGGCGGCATGGCTATCATTCTGGTGGACTGGCCGCTGGATAGGGCGTTGCGCAGGCAGGTTGCCGAGATATATCACGCCCAAACCTCGAAATTGAACCCGTTTTTGCTGGTCGACCAGGTGCTTGCGATACACCTTGCGCTGAATCAGCACACAGAGCGAATGCCCATCATGCTCAAATGCACCCTACCGTACACGACTTACCAGCCTTTTGTGTACGGCGGCGGCTCCATCGCAGACGAGATGTTCTGCGGGCGCGTCAAGGAGTTGGCGACGATAATCGACCCGAACGGTGCTTGCATTGTCTATGGCGGCCGCCAACTGGGCAAGACGGCGCTGCTTCAGCGCGCCGAAAGCAGGTGCCACAAGCCGAGCGAACGCTCTTATGCGGTACACGTAAACATAATAAACTGCGACACAGAGCAAAAACTGGTGGAGAAGGTCACCAGCGACCTCAGGAAAAAGACCGAGCTGCAACTCAACTCTTCGGGAGGCATCGCCGAGCTTTGCACCCAAATCGACCAGTTGTTCCGCAGCGGCAAGGTAAGATCGATGCTGCTGCTGCTCGACGAGGCGGACGAGTTCCTCCGCGGCATCAGCGCAGAGCACTACCGACCGCTCCAACCCCTCATTGACCTGAAGCGTGAAACCAAGAACAGCTTCAAATTCGTGCTTGCGGGGCTTCATAACGTGTGCAGGGCAAAAAACCCTATCGATAGAAACGGAGTATTCGGGCAGCTTGGCACTCCGCTTTGCATAAAGCCCCTCTCCCATTCGGACGCGCTGCAGCTGCTTTCCCGCCCCTTGAGCTACCTCGGATTTAGGATAGACAATCATTCCGGTGACGCCAATCTAGCAACTATGCTCGTAACAACCAACTATTACCCTGGAATACTGCAGTTTTTCGGATACACGCTGGTCGAGGTGCTCAATACCCAGTATAGCAAGTATTACAGAGCCGCCAGCGGCAACCCGCCCTTCGACCTTCAAAAAGAGCAGCTCGGCTCAATAATGAATTCCACCGACCTCAACAACAGCATAAAGAAGATGTTCCGAATGTCGCTCAAGTTGGATGGTCGCTACTATATGATAGCCCACTGCATAGCACTGCTTTATCATATGAATGAACCCCCGGGCGGCAAATCGTGTTATTCGGTGGACGAGATTGCGGAGATGGCGAAGGATCTTGAAATCGATTGCTTAAGCGGGGAAGGCATTGCTGAGTACACGATTCTGCTGGACGAAATGGTGGAAATGGGCATAATCAGCTGTCCCCAGGAAGGGTCATACAGGCTGCGTCGGCGCTCCTTTGTCAACATAATCGGCAAGGATATAGACAGCGTATGCGATTCCATCGAGAGCTACAAAAACGAGGAGGTAGACTGATGCAAAGGAACACTTGGGAAGATTTCTGGTGGAACAACATAACAGGCCCACGCACTTTTGTAGTGAGCGCCTGCGATGCACTGATGGATAACGCGATTGCAATGCTGATTATCCCGCCCAATCTGCCGTGGCCAAATCAAATGCAAAGCGCGATAAGCTATGAGCTTCGGCAGAAAACTCCTTCAGAATTGTTGATAGAACCCCTCGAAGCGAAGGACGATTGCGTGAACGATGCAAAAATCGGAAAGCTGCTTTTGTCTAAATTTGCGTCGGACTCGGTGCAAAACGGATATCGCGAAAAATCGAGCATAACGATTCAAGCCTACCTGTTGCGCAACAAGGTGCTGCAAAACCGCATCGTGTGGGTGCAGGGGCTAAGCGCTGCACATGCGAAGGCGTGGCTGAAGTTCTGCAAGGGGTATGCAGCATCGGCCAAGGACGGTCTCTTTTTGCTAGAGGTGCGCGAACCCTTTCCTACTGCCCCATCAAAGTCGGTAAGATATATCGATTACGCGAGCTGCGTCAGCCGTCACGATGTGCAACTGTTTAACAGCTTCATATTAAACGAAAAGCGCGATCAGTATAGCGACAGTTGGAGTAAATACATAGCCGCGGTGTCTGCAAATTTATGCGAAAAGGATGCAGAGGTGTCGCAAATGCTGATTGAATCGGTCGAATTTTCGAGTGAGGAGCCAATAAGCGGCGTCGGGCGAATCTGTGAGATGCCCGACTACTCGCAAAGAGGGCGGCTTGCGCCCGGCTATCACGTCTTGGAATATTATCGCTCGAACCGAATAAGTGAACTCACAAAGCGCGTCTGGGAGGCGCAGGTGCAAGTGGTGTTCCCATTGATTGAAATGGAGCGCATCAAGTTCATAGAACAATGGAGGCAACAAATCGAAACCGCGCTCGAGTCTAACGGGGTATACCAATACGGTCAAATCATCCATGACCCCATCGAGCTAGAGCTGGGAACTCTGGTCTACATGATTTCCCATCAAAGCCAACCCGGCGAATACTGCCTATACCTGCCCGATGAATCGGCAAGAGAATGGCTGCGATTTTTGCACTTTTGTCGCAATCAGCTGGCACATGCAAACTGTTGTACTCCCAAGCAACTCAACGCGCTGCTCGACCCAACCGGTGAAGTGAGGCAATCCCTTAGCGACAAAGCCGTCTAATAGTTTCAGTAATAATAATTCAACCGAGAGGAAAGGCGCTTTCTGAGGTGGATGTAATCTTCTTCGACCCCGACATAGGATTAGGTTTTGCAAATCGATAATCATAATGCTTGTATAAGAAAGAAGAATCACTCTAGAGTCTTGCTGTGAACAGCCAGACCCAAGGGGCACCGCACATTGCGATGCCGCTTCAGACTGTCGAAAAACTCCATCCCCGGGGTTTCAGGGGTCGAAGCCCCTGAGCTTCAATCAAAACTGGCGACATGCGCGTCAGTTTTGCCGTACTATTTCGGTCATAAGTGACCGAAATTACCCTGAGCCGGAATCACAGATTCCGGCATTTCATCAAGGATTGATGTCGGCTTCGCCGACGACCTTGCGAAGCGAAAACCCATCGGCGAAAAAGGCCCGCAGGTCTTTTTTGACGCTCTGTAACGGGAGAAACCAAGCGTTTCTCCCGTTTCACTTTATAGTGTTAATTTGTATGGATTTCCTCCGACCGGTACGTCGTGAATACTACATTGTTCGCGGTGCTGCTTCTACATTTTGCGCACAATGAATATGATACACTGTGCTCTGAAATGGTGAGAGGGAAGGTTATGCATGAGGCTTATATCGAGCTTTTCTTGCTGGACAACGCGATTATGGGGTTGCTTATACTCCGCGTTGCAGCGCCGTTCGCAAAGAGTGCGCTTAACCGATGGATGACGGCCGCCGCCTGCGCGATTTCCGCAGGGGTCGCCGCGCTGGCGATGACGAACAGCTTCTTTTTGTCCTTGCCGGTAAAGGCGATGCTGCTTGCGCTGATGACCGCCGCTTTTTTGCCAAAAAGCCGGAAAAGCGCCTTTAGATGTGCGCTTTGCGTGTTGCTTTCCACCTGCATCATGGGCGGATTGGCGTATATGGTGGTGGGGTCTTTTTCCGGAGGTGTGCTCTATGCGGACACTTCGGTGCGGGCGCTGCTGGTCGCTTTGTGCATATCTACTTTTTTGCCCAGACCTATCAAAAACCTGCTCGCAAAGGTCAGGCTGCCCGAACGGGACTTGAAGGTCGAACTTCGCACAAAAGAAAACTCGATGACTCTCCTCGCCCGAATGGACACGGGGTGTTCGCTACGCGAGGCGATTACTGGGCTGGGAGTCATCGTGGTGGACGAAAGGGCTAAGCAGCTCTTCCCGGAGGAAACGGGTCTCTTCGTGCAGTACACAACAGTGAACGGTCCCGGAGAAATGCCCGCTGCTGTAGCTATGATGCGCACAGCAGGCAGCGAGGAGCAATACAAAAGCTGTTGTATAGCCCTTTCCCCCGCAAGGCTGGCAGAATGCGAGGCGCTGATCAACCCCGAAATATTCACAGTGTAGAGAAGGTGCGACATGAACAAGCTATTTGCGTTTTTTTACAGGCTATTCGATAAGCTGTTTCCAAAAAGAAAGGGTGTTTATTACATCGGTGGCAGCGAAACTCTGCCGCCTCCGATGTCGCCTGAAGAGGAAGCCGAAGCCATGGAGCGGCTTATCGAAGGTGATATGACGGTGCGCTCCTCCCTTGTGGAGCGCAATTTGCGGCTCGTCGTCTATATCGCAAGAAAATTCGAAAACACGGGGGTTCCTATCGAGGATTTGGTTTCCATCGGCGCGATAGGTCTCATTAAGGCGGTGAATACATTTGACCCGCTCAAGCGAATAAAGCTCGCCACCTATGCCTCGCGGTGCATCGAAAACGAAATACTCATGCACCTGCGCCGCACGTCCAAACTGAAGGCGGAAGTCTCACTGGATGAGCCACTGAACACCGACTGGGACGGCAACGAGCTCTTGCTATCGGATATTCTGGGCACGGATGGCGCGGACGTCTATCAGGGAATAGAGGGGGAAGTGGATAAGCAACTCTTAGCATCTGCGCTGACGAAGCTCTCCGAAAGGGAAAGGCAGATAATGGTGCTGCGCTTCGGTCTGATGGGCGAAGCTGAAAGAACCCAAAAACAGGTGGCAGACATGATGGGCATCTCCCAAAGCTATATTTCGCGGCTGGAAAAACGCATCATACTCAGGCTCAGGCGGGATATAGGGCGCTTGATGTGATTTGATGGAATAGTATGTCCAATTTTATAACTGTTTGAGATATGCCTAACTTATACACCTCCAAGAAGGCTCTTGCTAAAGGATAGGGAAGTCTGTCCTTCTTTTTTTGTATATTTGAAACCTCTTGCTCATACGATTTGTAACAGGAGGTGAGGGCATGGCCGATACGGCAAAGCTGCCAAATTTGCTCGAAGCCCTGCTGGGAGAACTCACCGCCCGCGAAAGAGAAACGCTGACGGAGCTGCGCGTGAGGATAAACGCTCCGATTCAAGCACTGGGCTACGGCTGGGAACGACGCTTTTCGACGATTGCGGATCGCCCGCTTTGCGAGGATCTGCTCTCGGAGCTTTGCGGACATTCGCTTTACGCTGCCGAGCAAGAGCTGAAGAACGGATATTTTACCCTTTCAGGCGGTTACAGGGCTGGCTTTTGCGGCAGGGCGGTGGTGGCGAACGGCAAGCTGCTCCGAATAGCGGAACCGACATTTTTCTGCTTGCGCATTCCACGGGAAATCAAGGGCGCGGCGCGGGAACTTTTACCCCTCGTCTACGGAAAGTCAACATTGTTGATTTCGCCCCCCGGCTGCGGAAAGACAACCCTTTTGAGAGACCTCGCACGCAGTATGTCTAAAGGTGAGGGGGTAGCGCCTGTCAACGTGTGCATAGCAGATGAGCGCTCCGAGCTGGCGGGCTGCACTTTGGGTGAACCTTCCCTAGACGTGGGCGAGAGGACGGACGTGATAGACGGCTGCCCTAAGGCGGAGGCCATCATGCTGCTCCTTAGGGCTATGTCTCCCGGCGCGGTATTTACCGACGAAATAGGCAAGCAGGAGGACGCGGAAGCGATACTCGACTGCGCGAAAGCCGGCGTAGCCGTGTACGCCAGTGCCCACGGGGACAATCCTGAGAGCGTGAGGAAAAGGCCTGTGCTCAGGAAACTTTTCGAGGAAGGTGCCTTCAAACGCTACGTGCTGCTTTCCAAACGGAACGGACCGGGAACCATCGAAGGCGTACTGAACGAGTACTTGAAACCCGCAGAGGATGAAAATGAGAGCAATATCAATGACGCTGGCTTTTTGCCTGTGTGCGCTGGCGGGAGTGAGATCCGCCAAAAAACTCTACTCGCGGTGCGCAGAGCTGATTGAGCTTCGCGCAGGGCTCAGGGAGCTTCGTCGGGAGATAACCTTTTGCGGCTCCCCCCTGTCCACTGCGGTGCTGAAGGTGCGTGCCCGGGGAGTATTCGCCGATTTCACAGCAGCGCTTCAAACCACAGGGGAGCCAACAGCAGCGTGGCAAAAGGTCGAAAAGAATCTCTCTGCAAACGAGCAGCAAAGGCAGGCGCTCGGAAGGTTCTTCGCCTCCCTCGGCAAGGGGGATATGGCTTTGCAGGAGAGGGAGTTCGAACGGGTAGATGTGGAATTATCCGAGGCGATAGAGGAATCCTCGGCGAAAGCAAAAAACGGTGGCAAGCTTCGCTCAACTCTGGGCGTGCTGACAGGGGTTGCAGTCATAATACTGATGATGTGAAATGAGGTCCGTATGGGAGTGGAGCTGATTTTCAGAATAGCAGGCATAGGTCTGGTAGTGGCGGTAATAGTTGCCGTGCTCAAACAGAGCGGCAGGGACGAGGTAGCGACCCTCGTTGCGCTGACCGGGCTTATCATAGTGCTGATAATGGTAATAGACCAACTGGTTACGCTTTTTGACAGCGTGAGGAAGCTGTTCTCACTTTA
Source organism: uncultured Clostridia bacterium (assembly GCA_937874755.1). Taxonomy (GTDB): domain Bacteria; phylum Bacillota; class Clostridia; order Christensenellales; family CALWSW01; genus CALNBC01. Next base: position 699 of record CALNBC010000091.1, on the reverse strand, counting down.
CTGATGATGGAGATACAAAAGTGGACGTGATGAAATTCGCAGTACTCGGGGCCGCTGCTGCGGTGCTGGCGCTGGTGGTCAAGAACCAAAGACCGGAACTCGCTCTGGTACTTTCCATCGCCGCGGGTGGGCTGCTCGTCATGCTGTGCCTTGGTCAGCTTGAAGTCATTGTTGGTTTTGTTCGGGATATTTCCAACAGGTACGGAATCAGCGAAGACTATCTGGGCATCGCAATCAAGGTAACTGGAATAGCCATACTCGCCGACCTAGCTGTCCAGCTATGCAAAGATGCCGGGGAATCCGCTATCGCTTCCAAGGTGGAGCTTGGCGGAAAAACGGCGATGATAGTGCTCGCGCTTCCGGTTATCGAATCGCTGCTCACCATCGTCTCCGGGCTGATACTGTGAAAAGGCTTGTCCTCGCCGCCGCCTTAGTGTTCATCGCGCTGCTCATCCCCTCGAATGCTAAAGGCGAAACGACTGTGGGGGATATGATAGACAGCGAACTTGGCAACCTCGAGGTAGGAGGACTGGACGATGTGTACAGGGGGTTGCCCGAATCGGTCAGGTCGACATACGGCGAAGTGGATTTTATGGGCTTGGTGAGCAGTCTTGCGAAGGGTGAAGCCGCGAATGCCGAAGGTGTGTTTTCAGGGCTTTTCTCCCTGCTGGGCGAGAAGCTCAAGAGCAGGCTTGCCCT
>CALNBC010000090.1 GCA_937874755.1 uncultured Clostridia bacterium | reverse complement strand
CGCGCCTTGCACCGGCTTGGGCGCGCCGCACTCTGCGCAGAATTTGCTCTTGTTGCCCGAGTAGCCGCAAGGGCAGCTCCACCCTTCAGCTTGGACATCTTGGGGGTTTTGGGGGTTCTGCTGGGGCTGTTGCTGACCCATCTGGAACAAAGTCTGGGCGTTAGAGCCGCCCGCCTGCTGCGCCATGTTCAGCCCGGCGAATGCCATGACAGGACCCGCGCCCTCGTTTGCCGCGGCGGATTGCATAGCTTGCGCCTGTGCGCCCACAAGGTGAGCCGCCGCCATAGTCGGGTTGCGCAGCACCGCATTCTTTTGCAGTTCCTTGATGGTGGCTTCATCCTCTTCGTTCGCGGTGATGGAGCTCACGCCGAAGGAGACTACCTTAACGCCTCGAAGCTCGCTCCACTTTTTGGAGAGCACTTCGTTCAGCGCGTCGGCGAGCTCTGTGGTGTGCCCGGGGAGGGCGCTGTACCGAATGCCCATGGCGGATATTCTGGCGAAGGCGGGCTGAAGGGCCGTTAAAAGCTCCGTTTTGAGCATGCCGTCTATCTCGTCGCGGTAGTAGTGGCCGGAAATGTTGCCGCACACGTTCGTGTAAAACAGCATGGGGTCGGTTATTTTATAGGAGTATTCGCCAAAGCAGCGAATGCCTATGTCCATATCGAGACCGATGTTCTGATCCACTACCCTAAAGGGGACGGGATTGGCTGTGCCGTACTTGTTTCCGACAATCTCCTTGGTGTTGAAGTAATAGACGCGTTGATCCTTGCCGGTATCTCCGCCCATGGTGAAGCGCTTGCCTATTTGCTTGAACGTTTCCAACAGGCCTTTTCCAAAGCCGCCGTAAAATACCGACGGCTCGGTGGAGCTGTCCCACACGAACTCGCCCGGCTCTGCGCAAAACTCCGCAACCTTGCCCTGCTCGACTATCATCATGCACTGACCGTCGTTTACGGCGATTATTGAACCGTTGGAGATTATGTTTTCTTCGCCGCGAACGTTGCTGCTGCGCTTTGAAGAGCGCTTGACACCCTTTGTCGCCAGCACCTCCTGGGGCATGGACTCACAGTAAAAATACTCCCGCCACTGGTCGGCGAGCACGCCTCCCAATGCGCCTATACCTGCTTTCAGAAGTCCCATTTTATCCTCCTTCGTCTGTATGATTCGTCATTGCCCCGCGCCTTAGCCGTCTTCATATTGAAGGGCAGGTTCCTGCGCAAATTATGGCCTACGTCGTTTCCTGCGAAATGCCCTTGATGGAGCTTATAGCCCAGTCGTGCTGCTCAAGAGTTACCACGCTGTCGCAATAGGGGCACTTGGCGGTGGTGTTGATGGATAGCGGCGCGCCGCAGTTCGGGCAGTTGACGTGTTGCATCTCCTCGCCGACCGCCGTCGTCTTTCCGCTCGCCCTTGTTAGCTCCCATTCGTAGGTCATGAACTTTTCGCTACCCCTGTCGCCGCTCAAAAGCTCGCCGCTGGCGTCATCCAGAGTGTAGTCCACTATACGGGTGCGAAGCTCGGCGACCATGTGGTCCTCGCCATTGCTTTGGAAGAAGCCGCGCACATCCACGCCCAGCACCGCAATGCGTTCGATGTAATTTGTGCGCCCCGCCTTGCGCAGCATATCAAGCTGGCGCTCCATCTGGGTGAATATGGCATCGGTGAAGTAAGGTCTAAGGGAGTCGATGTCCTTGTCCTGCCAACCGTTTTGCATCTGAACGTAAAGGTTTGAGAGCTTCTCCTCAAATGCGGCAAGGTCGAATCTCGGGTCGAGCAGGGTGTACGCTTCGACGGGACGAAGTGCTTGAGTCGTTGTGCGCTGTGCCCCTTGGGGAACCCGGGCAGCTCTGCCCTTGCTGCTGTTTCGCATTATGAACAGCAGTATCAGCCCGACAATCAGTACCGCAACGAGTGAGCCGCCTCCGCTGCCAAAAAGACCTGTCAATGCGCCCAGAAGGAAGCCCGAGGAAGAATCGTAGTCGCTGTCATCGCTGTCCCAACCGGACGAGCCGCCGCTGGAACCGTAGTCGCTGTCCCCCGAGAACCCGCCAAAGTCCGCTCCTGCCTGCACGGGAAACAGCACCGCGGCGAAAAGCATCAGGCAGAGCGCAAGTCCCAATAATCTTTTTATATTACTATTCAAAACAGTTCTCCTGATTGATGTTGCCTTGTGTTGAGCGGATTGGCCTAGCTCTTATTGGGTATGAAAGGTATCAGCTGCTTGGCGAGCTTGCCTATGGTCATGGTTTGCAGATAGACTTTACCGGGACCTGTGACTACGGTGTCGAACAGCCCTTCACCGCCGAAGAATATGTTCTTTGCGCCTCTGACCATCTGTATGTCCATCTGGCAGGTGGCGTCCATAATCGCAAGCACTCCCGTATCGCAGACGAGCTGCTCGCCGGGGGCGAGGTCGTATTCCTGGCAGTAGCCGTCCACCTCCATAAATACCATGCCGGGTCCTGTAATGCGCTGCATTATGAAGCCTTCGCCGCCGAAGAAGCCCGCGCCAAGCTTCTTTTGGAAGTGCACCGCGAGTTCGACCCCGTAGGTCGCGCAGAGGAAGGAGCTCTTTTGGCAGACGATGCTCTCGCCGGGTTGCAGAACTCTGGTTACAATGCGCCCGGGGAAGGATGACGAAAATGCGATTTCTGCTTGACCCTGCGCCGTGTAGCGGGACATGAACAGGCTCTCGCCCATGAACAGCCTGCCCAGGGATTTGCCCAGCCCGCCTTCTGCCTTTGTTTCGGCTGTTATGGAACCACGAGACCATGTGCGTCCGCCCGCTTCGCTAATAAGTGATTCTCCGGCCTCTAGCTGGATTATCACCGCGGGCAAAGTGCCGCCTTCGATGGAGTAGCGCATACAAGAACCTCCCTTATTCGTTTTGTAGTTAATGTATATGCGGCAAAACTATAGCGCCGCATATATTCGCTGCTTTTTATAAACCTGTGGGTGATTTTAGTTGGGATTGAGTTACGGGTTTTTATGGCTGAATTGTATCACAAAATCATCCATATCAATATAGTGTTTACCAAGTCTTTACCCGGCTTTTTGCGGTGCAGTATTCAGCGTTGCGTTTACTAAACACAAAAAAGATGGCGGCCTTGATGTTATCTAGGCCGCCAGAGCAATTTGTGTTCTGAAGAACCCCAAATCATCAGATTATTGTGTGAATCAGCACTTGATTGTTATGCAGCTGTTCAGCTTGATCAGCAGCCCTCCTGTGAGCGCGGTTAGCACTAGCACGTAGATTCGCGCACTGGAAGATTTGTCGGTCACAAAACCCCAAATATTGTCATTAATATATGCTTTATGCTATCCTGTAAAAAAGATTTGTAAGTTAAAAACAGAGCCGGATTAAATCTGTCAGTGCAAAAAACCAGAATATGTGAAACGAGAAAGAAAAAGTAAAGAATGAGCATAGATAAAGTCGGAATAAACCTGCAAGAGCTTTTGCTTTGCATAACCAGCGCCCAGGACCTTATAAATCCGGTGCTTGTCAACCACCATCAACAGGTCGCTTACTTATCCTTTAAGATAGCCGAGCAACTCGACTACCCCCTTAAGGAGCAGAAAGAAGTGTTTCTTGCGGGGTTGGTGCACGACATAGGCGCGCTCTCTGAAGATGAAAGGCTGGAGGTAATCGATAACGAGCCTTCGTGCATCAACGTACACGCCTTCAACGGTGCAAGGCTGCTGGAGGAGTTCAAGCCGCTTCGGCGCATAGCGGATTTGGTGCGCTACCACCACATACCCTGGAATTGCGGCGATGGATTGAGTTTTATGGGGAAAGACGTGTCGATTAAGAGCCACATTGTCCACCTTGCAGACCGCACCTGTGTGCAAATCAAATCGAAGCGCAATGTGCTTTCGCAGCTCCCCGCAGTGCTCGATGCCCTCAACAAGGACAGCGGCACTCTGTTCGAACCTTCGTCGATTGAGGCCCTCAATTCGTTGAGCAAAAAGGAGTACATCTGGCTGGATTTGATCTCGGACGCGCCCGTTCGCAGACTGCCGCGCACGTTGTTCGATACGGTAATGCTGGGAATAGACGACATAATAGACCTTTCTATGGTCTTTTCGCATATCATCGATTTTCGCAGCAAATTCACCGCCCACCATTCTGCGGGAGTTGCAAATACGGCGCACAAGCTGGCGCAGCTTCTCGGCTTTTCGCCCCTGGAATGCAAAATGATGCTGATTGCGGGCTACTTGCACGACCTGGGTAAACTGGCGATAGACAACAAAGTATTGGAGAAGCCCGCGAAGCTCAACGAGGATGAGTTCAACGAAATGCGCTCCCATACCTACTACACATATAAATTGCTGGACACCATTCCCCAATTCGAAACCATCAAAAAATGGGCGGCATACCACCACGAAAGGCTGGACGGCACGGGCTACCCCTTCAAGATAGACGGAGACAGCCTCCCCCTCGGTTCCCGCATTATGGCGGTGGCGGATGTGTTCACCGCGATTACCGAAAACCGCCCGTACCGCATGGGGTTGGACGACGAGAAGGCAATGAGCATACTTGGGGATATGGCGGCCAAAAACGCCATAGACGGAAATGTCGTGAACACTTTGTTCGACCACTTCCAAGAAATAAACGCCCTGCGCGAGGATGCTCAAGCTGCGGCGTCCGCCAAGTACGATGCATATTTTGCGGATCAGGGTATGCGGTAGTCCTAAAGGGCGAGCCCGTCTGCCCAAGGCAAATAAAAGAGCGGCGCTTTCGCGGTGCCGCTCTTGCTATCTTGAATATATTTAATCGGTCAGTGTGGTGTATTATCGCGGGCAACGATTGACATCCGTTAGCAAAATACTGCCGCAAAAGCAGCTCGCCCACTATAACATCCGTCAAAACATATTATCCAGCAGGGTTATCGAACCGGCATCGAAAACAATCAATCCGTCTTTTTTCATTTTAGCCAGTTCCCGCGAAAGTGATGTGCGCTGCACCCCCAGCCTTTCCGCGAGTGCCTTTTTGGTGATGCGAAGTTCAACGCGGCGGGAATCCTGTCTTTTTGATTCGTATTCAAGGTAGCCCAATATGCTGTCCCTCAGTCTTTTGTTGACGGAGTGCTTTAACTTGTCGCCAAGTATGAAAGCGTGGTCGGAGATGAACTCCAGATAGGTGCGCAGGAATACGGCATCTCTGTTAAGAAGACCGAACAGCTCCTCCCTGTCCATCTCGAAAATAATCGTGGGTAGCTGAGTAGAGACCGTCATAGGATAATAGGGGTTCTTGGAGAACAGCAGGTTGCCGCCGATTATGTCGTCGCTGTAGAATTCAGATATCGTGAGAAGATTCCCCGATTCATCTATGCGCTCGACCACCACCTTGCCGCTCAGGATTATTTCCAGCTTGTCGCAGGGTTCGCCGTCGAGGTGGATGACGCTGTTCTTCGAGTATGAAGCGACTCGAAACTTCCCGCTCTGCAGGTTAGCGCGCACGCTGCTTTCCGACAGCGGGCGAAGAAGAGTCGCTTTTTTGATGAGCTCGGCATGTTTCATGGTATTCCCTCCCGAAAGCGCGCAATGTGTTACCGCGGTAACACCATTAGCTGCATTATAGCGCTATGATATTGTAAATTCAACCTTATAGGAGGCATAATGAAACACCTTATACACGCAATACGCATACTGTTCCTTGCGCTATTCGTATTTTTGATGGTTAACGGCAACACGATGGTTTGGCTCGGTTTGTTCGCGGCGAGTCTGGTCGCGGCGTTGTTGTTCGGAAGGCTGTACTGCGGTTACGCATGCCCGATGAACACGCTGATGGCGCCTACGGAATGGCTTTCAAAAAAGCTGAAATGGCAGACGGACAAAACCCCCCAATGGCTTCGCTCAGGATGGCTGCCCTGGGTCGCGCTGGCATTGAGCATGTCGCTCATGCTGTTCGCCAAAAAGCTGCTTGGGAAAAACATACCCGTACTGCTGATATGGGTTGCCGCCTCGGTGCTGATAACGCTTAGATACAGACAGGCGGTTTTCCACAACTACATCTGCCCCTTCGGTGCACTGCAAAGGGTATTCGGAAGGTTTGCGGTATTCTCCAAGAAGGTAGACAAGGACGCCTGCATTGGGTGCAAACTCTGCGAAAAGGTCTGCCCTTCCGAGGCAATCGCCGTTAAGGCAGAGGATAAAAAGGCTGAAATTAGCTCCACTTTATGCCTGCAGTGCACCAACTGCCAGCAAGTATGCCCCAAGGACGCCATCCATTACGCAAAACAAAGGATTCCGCACAAAGACGCACAAATCCCTATGGAGAGCTAAAGGCAGAGTATGGTCGAAAAGCACTGCCTGTCAATGTAGAATAATCAACTAAAAAAGCCGCCGGTGGAGGGTTGCCCCAACCGGCGGCTTTTTTATGTTGGCAGCAAACGTGGAAACACGAAATGCAGCGCTGAGCGAACCATTTAAACATGCCTGCATAGTATGAAGGGACTCTAGCAATAGGAGGGGATTTTGTGGAGTTTTGTTATGGAAACATGAACCATGTTCGCATCCTCGAAGAAGCCAAATTTTGGAAGCGGCAGGAAACGGAACATACGGTGGTCATAAGGGAAATCGTCCCGAACCTCGAAAACGAGTTCGTTCGCCAGCTTGAAGAATACCAAAGAATATTTGGCGCTATGGAAGCCACGCTTGTGCAGTGCTTTGAACAGCTGAACAGGTCGTGCTATAAGATTACCCCCGCGGCTGTTCGCAACATCGTAACCCTTATCGAAAAGACCGTGTGCCAAAGCGAAGCATGGATAAAATTCTTGAAGGATATGCTTAAAAACAGCATTGCAGTGCGAACCGACCAGGTAGCCGTTACCGTAATCAATCACATAATGAGAGAGTCCGAATACTACATAGGCATCGCAAAGACCTACCTTCGCACCGTCAAACGCTGCTAAACCCGAAACGCTGCAAAAAAACGACCGCAACTCGCTCCCTGCCTTACGGTACGGGGGTGTTTTTGTTCAATTCGGTTTATATGTACAAGCCTTTTACTGTTACGGCTGAGACTGCACGTTAGGATTAAAGTAAAGCACCCGCCGAAAAGGCAGGTGCTTGTTTAGGGTTACGATGCGATTACTTCATGTCGTAAGCGTTCTGACCTGCTACCCTGCCGTTGGCAAGAGCGTCGGGAATCGCGTTCGCTCCCACGCGGTTGGTGCCGTGGATTCCTCCGGTAACTTCGCCTGCGGCGTACAGACCGGGAAGGATTTCACCCGCGGTGTTTAGCACGTGGCATTCCACGTCGACCTCAACGCCGCCCATTGTGTGGTGCACAGCAGGCTGGCGGGGGGATGCGTAGTAGGGGCCTTCGTAAATCGTCACGATGTCCTCAAAGGAGGCGCGCCCGAATTCGGTATCGGTGCCTGTGCGGCACGCTTCGTTCCAAGCCGCGACAGACTTTTCCAGTTCGACAGGGTCGATGCCCGCAAGTTCGCCGAGCTCCGCGAGGGTGTCCGCCTTGAAGACTTTGCCCATCTCGATGAGGTCGTCAATGTGCTGACCGTACTTGTTCAGTCCGTTTTCATCGATATTGGCGTTCTTGCCGCCCGCGATGATGAAGCACATTCCGTCCGTCTGCTCGAGTATGCCCTTCATAAGCTCGTCCCTGCGGGAAAGCTCGTTGATGAAGCGCTTGCCTTCGCGGTTGACGTACATACCCGTGCCCTGCCCGACGAATCCGCTGGTGTTACCGTTCTGCGGGTCGGCGATGAGCAGCTGGATGTAGTTCATCTGGATGAGGTTAGCTCCGATATTTTCAGCCATGACGATGCCGTCGCCCGTGATGGTGGAGACGTTGGTCGTCTTGATGGTCTGGTCGAGGGTCGGCCACTGGGTGTTGTACTTCTGGCGCATTTCCACATTCGCGCTGAAACCGCCCGTCGCCAGCACAACGCCGTTGTTGGCTTTGATTACATACGCCTCGCCGGCAGCGCCCGTTGCCTTAACGCCGACTACTTTGCCGTTCTCGACTATGAACTCGTTGGCGGGAGTCTCGTAGAGTATTTCTACGGGGTAGTTTTCCTTCTCGATCTTGTTCACGAGCACGCTGATAAAGCCCTGACCGCTCTTAGCATCTTGTATTTCGTGGGAGCGGGGGTAAAGCGCGCCTACGTAGGTTATGGGCTTATCCCTCCATACGCCGCCGATTTCCTCGATGTAGCCTATGCTGTCTGCGGCGCGCTGGGCAAGCGCGTAAACGAGGTCCAGCTTGGCTTCGTAGTCGCCCGCCGCCCAGGTCTGGATGGCGTGGAATTCAGGGGAGTCGAACAGCGCGGTGCTGCCCGATGCCTTGTATTCCTCGAGCTGTGTGCGTACTTTGCCCATAAGCTCTGCGTGAAGGTCGTTCTTGGGTTCTGCGTTGGCAAGACCCTCGACAATCTTCATAAGACCTTCGGTCATTTCGTTGGCTGCAAGGCGGGAAGGGTCTGCGGCGTTGTAGCCGCCGCCCGCGAGGATGGTGTTGCCGCCCAAAGAAGCGGTCTTCTCGACCACGATTACTGTGGCGCCCTTCATGGCAGAGCTCAGCGCCGCGGACAGTCCCGCTCCGCCTCCGCCGACGACGACAACGTCTGCATTCATTTCGACGGTTTCGCCCGTGCGGTCTTCCTTGGGTATCTCGACCTTGCGCAGGGCGCTCAGGTCTGCACCCGCCTGCTCAAGGGCATTGGAGATGGCGTTTATCACCGCCATGCTGGTGAAGGTCGCGCCGCTGACAATGTCCACCTTGAGGGACTGGTTTTCTACTACCTGCTGGGGAATGCGCTCGAGGGGAGTCTTGGCGAGACTGGGAGTCTCGGTGTTGGGTTCGACAGTTATGTCAGTTATGGCATCTTCGGAAACCGTAACCTGCACTGTGACAGTACCGTTGTTTCCGCGGGCCTCACCGGTGTATATGCCGGGCGTGTAAGCCGCTTCGCTCTGACCCTGTGTTGCTGTCGGCGATTCGGCAGGCTCTGTCGGTCCGGGCTGTGCGCCCTGCGTGCATGCGGCAAGCAAAGCCAGGCACAAAATCAGCGATACTGCTATAATCGCTTTTCTCTGTTTCATGTTTACCCTCCATTTACGTTCTCATGAATCGATTCTATGAACCGATTCACTTTAACACATTGTAAAATATTTGATTAACTATGTCAACCATAGAATCCATATTAAAGTATTTTCAAATATGCTATAATCGATTCATAAAGGATGTCGGAGAGAATGAATGGAGAAAAAGCTTACTAAAAGACAGCAGCAGTACCTTGAGACCATGGACTCCATCCGCTCGGCGGTGGATAAACTTGTCGCCGAAATTGGATTTGACAGTATGCGTATACAGGACATCTGCGGCGAGGCGGGTATTTCCGTAGGCGCATTTTATCATTATTTCGCGTCGAAGAACGCCGTATTCGTTGATAGATACCGCAGAAGAAACGCGTATTACAGAAAACTCTACAACGAACAACTCATTTTAATGAACCATGTGGACGCGCTTAAGGAGTTCGCCGCGGAACTGTTGAAGTACACTCAAACCCGCGTGCCCGGGGTGCTTAGGTTTTACAGCAAGGCAATCATAGACGAATACGGCACATGGAACGGCGAAGACGGCGATGCCGTTCTGGAGATTTGCGCCGCATTGGTCGAACGCGGGCAGGCGGAGGGGACGGTTTCAACCCTATATGAGCCTAAAAGCATCGCCATGATGTTCAACGATTATTACAGGGGGATAATGGTATCGGAGAGAATATCCCCCGGGACGGACGAGGAGTACGAAGCGCGAAGGCAGGTTATGTTTGACTGGCTGGAAACGTTGAGGGCAGCCCGGCAGGGTGAAAAAGTGCCAACCGAGTCCGCTCTGCGCCTGTTTGCCAGTGATTTTATTTAGAGAAGGTCTTCTTGCGGGGGCAGCGCCTTCTTTTTTTGTAAAAATAGATTTACTCCTTGAAGGTGTACCCGCCAGACCGCCCCGTCAAACAAATCGAGAGGGCATGGCTTTATTAAATTCCATTCGCTTTATCTTTTTTGCCGCATTTGCCCTATATAGGTTTTGGCAAATTTTTGAATTTCAGATTTCCAATATTTCACTGTTGTTCCTGCTTTTTCCGCCTTGGATTTAAAATTTGGGGGTTACATAATACCGCGCATTGCGGGAAATATAACTGCGAGGTGAGCAATGTGGGCAAGAGCAAAAGACGGCGCAGCAAAATCACGGACGGCAATTTAGATAGACCGATTTCGGACGCCTATCCGGTGCTGGACACAGATCTTGCGAGGGACAATATCGAAAACGATTTACCCGCCGCGGATCTGGAGGATCTATGAGCCTGTCAAAGCAACTTGTAAGGCTCAAGGCGTTTAACCCAACTGCTTTTCGAAGATAGCGCAGATGCAGCAATTTTCGAGGAAAGGTATTTACGAGGTGATAACGAATGGTGCCGAAGGACAGCCAGCCCGACAACAAAAGAGCTCGGGCTGAAAAAGCGAACCAGCAGACCCCTCTTACCCGAGAGAATCAGAACCAGAACAGGAACGCCAAAAAGCAATCAATTGGGCGTAACGACGTGTAGGGAGGCGTCAAATGGCTAAAGCAGGAATGAGACGTCCGGATCCTAAGGAACCACATGGTACCGAGAGTAACAAAAAAGCGCATTTTCCGAAGAACGACGCGCCTCCGGTTCCTGAGATCCAAGGGAGAGCGAAGACCACTAAGGAAAAAGCCAACCCCGTGGTTAGCCCCTAACAAGTCAGCCAAGGGCTGCGCATAAGCCGTTTCTCCTTTATATATAGGCTTGCGCAGCAGCTTGGCAAA
>CALNBC010000089.1 GCA_937874755.1 uncultured Clostridia bacterium | reverse complement strand
TTATCGTCCGCCGCGAGCTTGATGTTCATAAAGCCGGGGCTGCGCTTGCCAGTGTAGGTGATAGACTGGTACATATTGAAAAGCAGCGAAACGGGGCGCTGGCATACGAGGGCTGCCACGCCTAGTATTGCTTCGTTCGTGGGGGAGAATTTGTACCCGAAGGTGCCGCCGGCATTGTTCTGCACGATGCGCAGCTTATCCATGCTGACGCCTATGCCGTCCGCTATCATGGGCATGTGCAGATGGATGCCTATGCTCTTGGAATGGATGGTGAGCATGCCGTCCTCGTCGGTGTAGGCAAAGCCATTGTCCGGCTCGAGGTAGAGGTGAGGCTGGCGGGAGCAGTAGCTCTCGACCTCGACCACGTTGGGAGCAGAGTCAAAGTCGAAATCGGGTCCCTTGATGCAGTTGGTCTCGTAGTAGGCGTTGGGCACGCCGGGGTGAATCTCGATAGCGTCTGGCGCGAGAGCTTCGGGCACGCTCATGTACGCAGGCAGCACTTCGAGGTCTACCTTGACCTTCTTTGCGGCTTCCCGGGCGTGGGCTTCAGTGTCTGCCGCTACTATGGCTATGGCGTCTCCAAACTGGAATATTTTTTCATCGCACAGTATGGGGCGATCCCAACCGTCGCACTTGTTGTTGAGCGGGAGCATGACGAGGTGATGACTTTGAATACGCCGGGCATCTTTTCTGCTTCGGAAGTGTCCACGCCCTTGATGTTCGCGTGGGAGACTTCTGCCTGAACGAGAGCAAGGCGCAGCGTGTTTTCGGGCATGTGCAGCGCGGCGTCGGCACCGTAGTCGCAAGTGCCGGTGACCTTGGCGGCTGCGGACGGGCGCACAAAGCTGGTGCCTAGAATCTTATTGTCTGTGGGGGTGAATACGAGGTCTTCTTTTGACATCTCGCCGCGCAGCACCTTGGCGGCTGCCATGGTGGCGTCTATGAGGGGTTTGTAGCCCGTGCAGCGGCAGAGGTTGCGGTTCCTGTTGAACCAATCCCTGACTTCTTCGCGGGTGGGGTTGGGGTTGTTGTCCAGCAGCACCTTGGCGCTGATTATGAATCCGGGGCTGCAGAAGCCGCACTGGGCGCAACCGTAAGCCATCCACGCGAGCTGGAGCGGGTGCATATCGTTGACAGTGCCCACGCCCTCGATGGTGGTAATCTCGGAAAAGTCTTCGACCTTGTTGATTTTGGTTACGCAGGACTTGGTGACCTTGCCGTTCACGATGACGTTGCAGGCACCGCAGTGACCTTCGCCGCACCCAATCTTGCAACCCGTAAGCAATAGGCGTTCGCGAAGCACTGTGGCCAGGGTTTCGCTGCCGTCCACGATTAGAGTCCGGTTCACTCCATTGATTTTGAGTACCTTCTTGATCATATGACTTCCTCCTTAAAGGCTTTGATACGGTGAATGCTACCAAAAGCGCACTGCGCTTGAAACCTGATTTTAATGTGACTTCGCCGGCATATATGCTATAATTGAAAAAACGAGTAGTCTCAATAGAAACAGGTGCACCAATCTGATGCGGAGGGCTCTTCTATGGAAAACGGAAAAGAGATTTATTCTATTGTTGCGAGCGAAGTAACGGTCGAGGTAACGGATAGGCAAACGGGCAAGACCTTCAAGCGCACGCTGCCCATAAATTATTTTGAAAATTCAAACGGCCTTCGCCTTCAAGGTGAAGGATTGGACGGTAAGCCTGCTGAGTTAGTGTTCTTTTCTGATTCGGGAGTCAATAAATTGCGCGATATGACGGGAGGCGGTCCGGACGAAGACCCCTGCGGCGGGCATTCGAACAAGTGATGTAATCAACAATTGATATTTTATTGTCTTCTGTCATTATTGTAGCAGTCCGAAATGTAATGTTCAAATTGTATCTATTTACAAGTCGGGTTTTATGTTTAATATTTATAACATAAGGCGTTTTGATAAGTGCCGCATTCGGAGGTGTGCCGATGGATACGGGAGCTGTGATAACAGCTGCGGGAATGTCCTCGAGGATGGGCGATTTCAAGCCGATGCTAAGCATTGGCTCCATTTCCGTCGCTCAGCGCATAATAGAGACCTTCAAGCAGGCGGGAATCTCGCGCATTGTGGTGGTAACGGGGTATAACGCGGAAGCTTTGGAGCGTCATCTTTCAAAGAGCGGCGTCATTTTCCTTCGCAACGAGAACTATGGGACCACCCACATGTTCGATTCGGCGCTGATTGGGCTCGAGTACCTTAGGGACAAATGCTCCCGTGTGCTGTTTACCCCTGTGGACATACCGCTTTTCACCGCAAAGACCGTCGAAAAACTGCTGGGCGCGAACGCAGAGCTCGCCTGCCCCGTGTGCTGCGGTCAGGACGGTCACCCTATACTCATGTCTGCGGGCATAATAGAAAAGGTGCTGGCGGATTCAGGCGAAAACGGGCTTGCGGGCGCGCTTTCCCGCTGCGGTGCGCCGATTACTCCGGTCGCGGTGGACGACGAAGGCGTGCTGCACGACGCGGACACCCCCGACGATTACCGCTCCCTTCTGGAATATCACAACAGCCAGCTCATTCGCCCCGTAACCGATGTTTCGCTGACGAAGGAGCAACCTTTTTTCGACTCCAAAACCGCTATGCTGTTCACCCTCATCGATGAGACCTCCTCCGTTCGCATGGCATGCCAACGAATGCAGCTTTCTTACAGCTCGGGATGGAACACGATTAACTCGATAGAAAAAGAGCTCGGTTACCCTCTGGTGGAAAGGAGCCAGGGCGGCGCAGGGGGCGGAAGGAGCGAGTTGACTGCCGAGGGGAAGAAGCTCCTCTCCATTTTCAGCCGCTTCAAGGCGGACGTTAAGGCGGCGGCGGACAGGCTGTTCGACGAGTATTTTGAGGGAGTGTTTCGATGCCGGTAGAAATAAATTGACCTTTGAATCTCAACTGATATAATGAAATCATCACGAAAGGAAGTGAGACAATGGACGGCAGCCCTCGAAGTCGACTAGCAGGCTTCGCCCCCAAAGCTGAAAATGCAAACCAACGAAACGGCGTTCATCGCGGGTTGTTGCTCATTGTGCCTTTGTGCTGATGGGCTTAGCTCACTGCGTATAAATAGCCGTCCGTTGTGGCGGCTATTTTGTTGCCTGTTTGCGTTTTCATCTGGGTAACCAAAAAAACAGGAAGGGATGATTCAGGTGAAATTCATTCGCAGCAACGCCCAAAAAGGGCAAATCCAGCAACACAAAAACGAAGTCGAACAAAGGCTTAGGTCTCTGGTTTTTCTTTCTACGGACGACCTTTATGCGCAGTTCGCCACTCAAAATGCGGGACTTACGAGCGAAGAAGCCGCGATTCGGCAGGAAGAATACGGAAAGAACATAATTTGCACCGGCAACAAAAACACGACACTGCACCGGCTGCGCGAAGCGGTGGTGAATCCTTTTAACGCCATTTTGCTGTTGGTCGCCATCGTCACTTATTTTACAGATGTGGTCATTGCTACAAAGCCCGATTACATCACCATCGCTATCATTCTGGCGCTGGTGTTCCTTTCCAGTTTGGTTGCGTTTGTGCAGGGAGAGCGTTCCAACTCTGCCGCGGAAAAGCTCTCCAAGCTGATTTCCAACAAGGCGGATGTTTGGAGAGACGGCGAGCTGACTGAAATCTCCATAGACGAGATTGTCCCGGGCGATATTGTAAAGCTTTCTGCGGGCGATATGCTCCCGGCGGATGTGCGCTTTTTAAGGACGAAGGATACTTTTGTCGCACAATCTGCACTGACGGGCGAATCCCACCCAGTCGAAAAGTTCAGCGATACGCCCCCAAGGCAGGACGTCGCGCTGACCGATCTTAGCAACATCGGCTTTATGGGCTCGAACATCGTCAGCGGCAGCGCATCGGCGGTCGTTTTGTCCATCGGCAACAGCACTTATTTTGGCTCAATGGCGAAATCCCTCGTCGGCGACAGGGCAACCACCAGCTTTGAGCGGGGCGTCGGCTCTGTGAGCAAACTGCTGGTGCGGATGATGCTTGTGATGATTCCCGTCGTGTTTCTTATAAACGGGCTGATTAAGGGCGACTGGGCGGGCGCGCTCCTCTTTTCCATCAGCATTGCGGTTGGACTGACGCCGGAGATGCTCCCCGTCATTATGACCTCCACGCTCGCCAAAGGCGCGGTTGCCATGTCCAAGCACAAGGTGATTGTGCGCACGCTCGGAGCCATACAGACTTTCGGGGAGATGGACGTGCTTTGCACCGACAAGACGGGCACTCTGACAGAAGACAGAATCGTGCTGGAAAGATACATCAACCTTCACGGCGTGGACGACGACCGCATACTTCGCCATGCCTACCTCAACAGCTACTTCCAGACGGGTCTGAAAAACCTCATAGATATCGCCATCATAAACCGCGCGGTGCAAAGCGGGTTTGAAGATACCGCAGCGCGTTATTGCCAGGTGGACGAAATTCCCTTTGATTTTACGCGGCGCAGAATGAGCGTGGTTTTGAAGGCAGATGATGGCAAGCTGCAACTCATCACCAAGGGCGCGGTTGAAGAAATACTTGCGGTTTCTTCTTTTGTAGAGCTGGATGGTCAAGTTTTGCCGCTCGACCCGCAAACCCGGCGCAGGGCGCTTGAAATTTACGAGCAATACAACTCAGATGGCTTGCGAATGCTTGCCGTAGCGCAGAAAAACGAGGTTCCGGGCAGCGGCGCTTTCAGCGTAGCGGATGAGCGGGATTTAGTTTTGATAGGCTTCGTTGGATTCCTTGACCCTCCAAAGGAGAGCGCCAAAGCGGCCATTGCCACGCTCAAGGAGCACGGCGTGCGGACGGTAGTGCTCACGGGTGACAGCGAGGGTGTTGCGCTCAAGGTTTGCGAAAAAGTGGGCGTCAAAACAGCGCAAGTACTGACCGGACGGGATGTTGAGCGCATGGATGAGGCGTCTTTGCAAAGCGCCGCAAGCACTTGCGACCTGTTCGCCAAATTGTCGCCTTCCCAAAAGGAGCGGGTGGTAAAAGCATTCCAGGCAACGGGTCATACCGTGGGCTACATGGGAGACGGCATTAACGACGCGCCCGCTCTACGGCAGGCGGATGTGGGTATTTCGGTCGACAGCGCGGTGGACATAGCTAAGGAGTCGGCCGACATGATACTCCTAAAAAAGGATTTGATGGTGCTTGAAGAAGGCGTAATCGAAGGTCGCCACACCTTCGGAAACATCATAAAGTACATCAAAATGGCTGCCAGCGGCAATTTTGGAAATATGATTTCAGTCATTGTTGCGAGCATTTTTCTGCCTTTTCTGCCTATGCTACCGGTGCAGCTCTTGACCCACAACCTGCTCTGTGATTTTGCGCAGATGGGATTGCCCTTTGACAACGTGGACAAGGAATATCTCAAAAGTCCCCGCAAATGGGAGACTGCGTCGATTAAGTCGTTTATGTTGTTCCTGGGCCCGCTGAGTTCTGTTTTTGATATTTTGTGCTTTGCCGTATTGTGGTGGGTAATCGGCGCAAACAGAATGGAGCTAGCACCCGTCTTTCAGTGCGGATGGTTTGTTTTCGGAA
>CALNBC010000088.1 GCA_937874755.1 uncultured Clostridia bacterium | reverse complement strand
GGCAGCG
The DNA here is from genome assembly GCA_937874755.1 of uncultured Clostridia bacterium. Lineage (GTDB taxonomy): Bacteria > Bacillota > Clostridia > Christensenellales > CALWSW01 > CALNBC01. The sequence goes on along the minus strand of CALNBC010000088.1, from coordinate 5,543 downwards.
TCTGCCCGGTGGTGGGCACAAGGCCGGTAGCCACGCCCATGTTTATTATAGTTTGGATGGAGAGCAGCGTAGTGCAACCGGCAGCAAGCAGCGAACCGCCTACATCCGGGCAACGCATCGCAATCCTGTAACACCTTGAATAAAGGAACACATAGACGAGCACCAAGATTGCTGCACCCACAAGGCCGAGCTCCTCGGCAATTACCGCAAATATCATGTCGCTTTCGCCATAGGGCAAGAACAGAAATTTTTGCCTGCTGGCGCCAAGCCCCTGTCCCCATATACCGCCAGAGCCGAACGCAATCAGCGACTGGCGAAGCTGATGGGCGGCAGGGTCATTCCAGGGGTCGAGGAACCCTGAAACCCTGTCGGCACGGTAACCCCGCGCAAATAGCAAAGTAAAGCCGACTCCCGTTCCTGCGCCCAACAATACGCCGATTTGCAGCCAGCGCATTCCCGCCATTACCAACATTATGAAGCAAGCGACGGAAAGGCTGACGAGCATAGAAAAGTTTGGTTGCAAAAGAAGCAACAATGCCATAGGTGCCATAAGCAGCATAACGGGAACTATGCCTCGTCGGAAGCTCTGCATTCTTTCGTACCCGAACTGAACCACTAACGCTGCAACCGCTAAAATAAGCGCGTATTTCGCAATCTCTGCGGGCTGCACGGACAAATCTATGCCGGGTATTACGAACCAGCGGCTTGCGTTGTTACGGTTGACGCCCAGTCCCGGAACCCACACGAGGCACATGAGCACCAACGCCACCGCGTATATCGGCTTCCATAGCTTGAGCCAACGGCGATAATCGAAGTTTGCGAGCAGGAACATCGCGACTAAGCCCACCACAACACCCACAAGCTGGCGCTTGATATAGTAGTAACCGTCGCCAAACCTGTTCTGGCCGTAATAAAAGCTGGCGGAGAAAAGCATGAGCAGACCAAATGCAGTTAGTGCGATAGTGGTGAACAGTACCGCATAATCCACATGACCTCTCTTTTGCAATCTGCTTTTTATGCTCAAATATAATCCCGCCATGATACCTCCGGTTCAGAAAGACCTCGTCAGCTCCTTGAACACCCTGCCGCGTTCCTCAAAGTTGTTAAACATGTCGTAACTTGCGCAAGCCGGAGAGAGCATCACATCGTCTCCGTTTTTGGTCAGGCTCTTGGCAAGGCGGACGGCGTCCTCAAAGCTCCCGTCGCATATGTATATGGAAGAATATCCCGTTTTTTTCGCATCTCTTTCGATTTGATTCCGGGTAAAGCCATAGGCTACAACTGCTTTGACCTTACCGTTGAATGCGTCAAAAACGGGAGTGTAGTCGCTGTTTTTGTTCGAGCCTCCCATCATCAGCACTGTTGGTCGTTCTATCGATTCGACCGCCTTAACGGTAGAATCCGGGTTGGTTCCTTTGGAATCGTTGATGTATCGAACACCGTCCTTTTCGCAGACGAATTCGATGCGATGTTCAACGCCGGGAAAGCTCCTCAGTGCTTTTGCGGCTGCCTCGGGCGGAACCCCTGTAGGCAGGGAAACCGCCACGGCAGCGAGGGCATTTTCGAGGTTGTGTGCACCCGGAATCTTCAGTTCGGCGGCTCTGCAAATCGCGTTTTCCCTTCCATCCATCTTGAAGATAATCTCGCCGTCTCGCACGAAAGCGCCGCTTTCTACTTCATGCTTTCTAGAAAACCAAAGTACGCGTCCTTTAGCCTTTTTTGCCATATTCGAAACAAGGGAATCGTCCGCGTTGAAAATGGCAAAATCATCGCTCACTTGGTTGTTGAGCAGCATGGCTTTGGCGGCTCCATAATTCTCCATAGTTTTGAATCTGTCGAGATGGTCTTCTGTTAGATTCAAAAAAGCGCAGGAGTGCGCGCGGAAACGCTCGGTAGATTCAAGCTGGAAGCCTGCGACCTCGGCGACGATTACGTCCTCTGGATTTGTTTTTGGGGCTTCCTTAACTAATGGTATGCCTATGTTTCCGAGCACATAGGTATTGAACCCCGCGTACTTGAAGATTTCGCCTGTAAGCGCCGTGGTCGTAGTCTTGCCATTAGTACCTGTAATTGCGACTATAGGCGCTTTTGCATAGAGATAACCGAGTTCTATTTCGCCGATTACCTTTATCCCCCGCTTTTTTGCTTCCACGGCAAACGGGGCGGCAATTGGCACGCCTGGGCTAAGCACGATCAAGTCCTTATCGTCCAAAAGCTCGATTGGATCAATACCCAGTGCATCGATGTATATGACGTGTTCGAGCGCTTGTATCGCTTCGGGAAGCTCTTCCTTAGTTTTTTTGTCGTTTATTGTCACAAAAGCGCCCTCGGATGCCAGCAGCTCTGCGGAAGCTATTCCGCTTTTCGCCATGCCAACCACGAGAACGCGCATTCCTTTTACGTTCATATTCTCACCTATACATAAAGAAGAAGGACAATCAAACAGGCTACTGCGGTTATTATCATATACATGGAGACAATCTTGGTCTCCGGGTAGCCTTTTAACTCAAAATGATGGTGCAAAGGCGCCATCAGGAACACGCGCTTCTTGTTGCGCAATTTGTAAGAACCAACCTGGAGTACGACGGAAACCGCGCTCGCAACGAACATGACGCCTATGATTGGCGTTATCAGCATTGTGCGGCTAACTATTGCCATAATGGAAAACGCTCCACCTAAAGCCAGAGAGCCTGTATCTCCCATGAAAACACGGGCAGGGTAGGAGTTGAAACGCAGAAAGCCCAAGCATGAACCCGCTACAGCTCCTGCAAATATAATCGCGTTTTTCATGTTGTCTGAGAGGTAAACATCGCCAGACGCCGCCGCACTGGCAGCTATCATCAGCAGAATAAACGCGTAGGTGGTCGAGTCGATGAGCATGGTGCCTGCAGCGAGCCCGTCCAGACCGTCCGTCAGATTGACTGCGTTGACGAACGCGACTATGACGAACATCGCAAAGGGAATGTAGAATATGCCGAGATCCCAGCTTATGTCAGTGAAGGGCACTATGATCTTTGAGCCAATTAGCGGGTTTTTATATGCCCAGTATGCGATGACCGCAGCGAGACCCACTTGCCCGATTATCTTTTGATATGCCCTAAGCCCAAGGCTTCGCTTGTGTTTTACCTTCAGGATATCGTCCAGAAAGCCTATTGCGGCATAGCCTACGGTAGTTATGAGCATCATAGGCAGAAATTCCATGCTGCCATCGCCCAAAATCAACGACGTTACCACCACTGAGAGCACTATCATAATGCCGCCCATGGTGGGGGTTCCAGCTTTTGAAAGATGCTTCTTAGGACCGTCCTCCCTGACCATCTGACCGAACTTCAGCCTGTGGAGCAGCGGGATAAGCAGCGGTCCTATCAGTATGCAAATTCCGAATGATATTAGTATCGACAGTATCAGTCTGTCCATCTTATGTGCGTCGCGGCTCAGTGCTCGTCAGGGAGCTGTGCGGCAATCTCCGCCACGATCTCCTTTTCGTCGAAATGGTTTTTAACCCCGTTTATTTCCTGATAAGTCTCATGCCCTTTGCCAGCGAGTACGATAACATCGCCCGGGGCGCCCATCTCCAAGGCCTTTTTTATCGCTTCATATCTTGATTCTATCATTATGTATTCGCAACCCGAGCGAGAAACCCCCTCTTCTATGGAACTCATTATATCCATCGGAGCCTCGCTTCTTGGATTGTCGCTCGTTATTATGCAAAAATCTGCAAACCGACCTGTGACTTCACCCATTATGGGGCGCTTTGCGCGATCCCTGTCTCCCCCGCAACCAAAAAGCACTATCAGCCTGTTCTCGGTAAAACCGCGCACGGTTTTGAGCACGTTTTCCAACGCATCGGGGGTATGAGCGTAATCCAGCAACACGGAGTATTCCCTGTTGGGAACGGGAATTTTCTCCAGTCTTCCGGAAACGCTCGTCACTTTTTGAAGCCCTGCGGCTATCTGATCCGGCGTAAACCCAAGAGCAAGCGCGGCTCCCGCAGTTCCCATTGCGTTGAATACCGAAAACAGACCGGAGATGTTTAGTTTTATGTGCCGAGACTCCTTGCCGCCGTCGACGGGGAGATATATATCAAACGCTACGCCAGCAGGCGTTATGTCAATATTCTTGGCGTAAATATCGGCGTTCTCGCGCACGCCGAAGGTGAGCTTGTCGCAATCGAGACCCTCTACAAGTTGTGCATAATACGCATCGTCGCAGTTCAGAATAGCTTGTTTAGTCTGCTTGAAGAGAATGCGCTTGGCATTGAAGTAGTTTTCGAAACTCTTGTGGTAATCGAGATGATCCTGGGTCAAATTAGTGAACACTGCCACATCGTATTCGATGCCGTATACGCGCTTTTGATCCAGCGAGTGGGACGAAACCTCCATTACACAAAGCCCTACGCCTTCGTCGACCATTCTCCGAAGAAGGCGGTGAAGCTCAGCAGCGTCGGGAGTCGTATGGGCGGCGGGGAGCACCTTGTCGCCAATCAGATTTGTTATCGTTCCGATAAGACCGACCTTGAACCCAGCTTGCTCCGCCACGGATTTGAGCATATAAGTAGTCGTGGTCTTGCCATTTGTGCCAGTAACGCCCACCAGGCGCATTTGCTTTGCAGGGTAATCATAGAACCTCGCAGCGCAAGAGGCCAGAACAGTCCTTGTGTCTTCGACTATTATCTGGGGTATGCTCAGCGGGAGCTCGCGCTCAACCAAAAGGGCGGCGGCGCCGGCGCGTACTGCCTGCTCCGCATAGATATGCCCATCCTGGAAGGTTCCGACAACGCACGCAAAAAGGCACCCTGGACCGACCTGGCGCGAATCGCATTCGATTGAGGTTATTATTTCGTCGCTTCCAATTCGCCGGTGGTCTATTCCTGCGAAAAGATCGCTAAGTTTTTTGGATCGGGTCATTTATACCTCCAAACCGGAAACGCCCGTAACATTCTACAAACTGAATGATTATACCACAAATGTATGCCTTGCTCAACCATTGTGGTATACTGCTCGCGCAATCCCGTTTCAGTCCCCTTTGTACTCTAAGACGACGGAAACACTGGTTCCAACGGGTACGGATTTGCCCGCCGATGGGTTCTGGGATACCACTTTCCCCCTGCCGTCACCTGTCGTTTGCAGCTTTAAGCTAAGCTCATCGAGCATTTCGTAAGCTGTTCCGGCGTTTTGTCCGGAAAGGTCCGGCACTATCACTTCGTCGTCTGAGATATCGTAAACTTCTGACGGCTCGCTGGTATACAGCTGAATCGATGTATTCTTTGGAACAAGAGCACCTGCCTGAGGCGCTTGGGCAGTAACCGTGCCGGTTCCGTCAGCTGAGCTGACAAATCCCGCTCCCCTAAGAGTCGATGCGGCATCCGAAACCTTTATGCCTATAACATCCGGAACTTCGGCGTTGATGTTTGCTTCGGTAACGCCATCTTCATACTTGGGCGGGATGGTGTAGTATTTGAGCATATCCTCGACCACGTCTCGCACGTATGGCGCGGCGCATGTGCTGCCGTAAACCGTTCCCACCCGCGGTTCGTCCACCAC
>CALNBC010000087.1 GCA_937874755.1 uncultured Clostridia bacterium | reverse complement strand
CCTCTACGTTGCCCAGACCCATACCGTGGGGTATCTCGTCGGACATATACCTTCCGTTGACCTTGATGCCGCCGGGCATGGTGATGTCCACCGCGCCGTGACTGGTCGAATAATCGTACAGTTCGGGCGAGGGTATGCCGAAATCCAGGTGAAGCGCGTTGCCTTCCTGCTGATAGCTGGCTTTGACATCCGGTTTTTGCCAGTACTCCAGCGTGCGCACCGAGGTGCTCACCTCCATGGGTTCGGCGTTCGCCGCCTGCGAGTGCCTTTCGCTCCCCAGCCTTTGGGAAAAAGGCAGGGTGGTCAGCGTGCCGAGGAAGACGCGGTCGGTCGCATCGATAAGTTCGAGCTTGGCGAGGAATATCGGTATCTCGCGACCGGAGAGGCGGCGGCTCAAATCGTCCTTCTTGTGCGAATAGTCCGCGTACTCGGCGCGGTTAGCGCAAAGCGCTACCTCGGCTATCGGCTCTAGCATATTTTTATACTTGTGATTGCCCAGTTCGACGGGGAAGAGCTGCGCCACGACGTTCGAAAGGCTTTTCGCCTTGAACTGGAAAACAGCGTTCACGACATTGCGCGCCTCCTCGGGGCTCTCGCTGTATGCCACGCTTATGCGGCCGTTCCCGCTTTCCGCCAGGTCGCTGTCCCCCTCGAGGCGAAAATGCACCGGCGGCGTTTTGTCGTTCTTGATGACCAGCATCCCGACCTGGAAGGAATCCCCCGCGCATACGGCAGAGGGCACGTACATGACCAGCGTGAGCTCAGGCGATTCGTACAGCACGCTGACGTTCTCCTTGCCCGCCGCCTCGAGTATGCTGCGGTAATCGGGCGCTTCGGTGGAAAAATAAAGCTCAAAGCCTTCGCGCGTCATGTTGAACTGGCTGTTCTTTTGAGAGTCCGAACCAACAGCGTTGACGGGCTCGATGTCCGTCTCATCGTAACGAAGGCAAAGATAGGCGTCCGTCCTGCCCTTGAGCTTTTCGTAGCCCCCAATCATTTCCAGCTTGCGAATGAGCGGCGCTTCGATCAGTATTTCGCGCCCAAGATAATCCAGCGCCATGCCGCTGCTTATCAGCAGGGTGGTATCGTCGCCCGCGCTCACGCCCAGCCCGCACACCACCCCCGCCCCGTGAATGGTGCGGTTTATCAGCCTGTGCTTGATGTCCGAATAGTTCTGTTCGGACTCGAAATCGCGCACCGTGAGCAGCTTTCCGTAAAAATACCTGTTCCTCTCAATGGGGAAAAAGCCAAAGTCCTTCAACTCAATTTCCTCCTATCATTGTGTCATAGTGGATGGTGGCGTTTTCGTCTATCATTACGGGCACATAATCGCTAACCATGGCGTTAATCCCGAGATAGGTATGACCGTCGAGCTGGACGCAGCGCTTGAGCAACACCAACTCAAACTCGGTATCCGCGGGAATAAGAACCTGCATTCGCTCTAAGAAATTTTCAATCCCTGCGCGGCTTGCGAAGGTGTCCTCCGCGAGCAGTATGAAGAATTTGATGCCATTTTGCATG
>CALNBC010000086.1 GCA_937874755.1 uncultured Clostridia bacterium | reverse complement strand
GGGCGGATAGATAACGCACCACCAGTTTTTGCCGCCTCCCTCGCCAAGCACCACCCTCAAGGCGTCGTACTGACCGGCGGGGTAAACTTTGTTCCCGTAAATCTTTTCGGGGAAGGTGGCGTTCCCGAGGTAAAGCGTGCCTGAATAGTCTGCGCCCAAACTCTTTAGGGTGCTGTCCACCGCGCCTTGCAGTGCTGCTCCGCTTTGCACTATTTCCTCCTCGGCCTGGTCAAAATTGCCCGAGTCGCCGTTCTCATCGAGCACGCGAAGTACCGAATCCCGAACGGCGAGCTTTACCGACTGGTCGTATTCCGTATCGCTGTTGGCGATCACGTGTAGCCGCATCGGGCGAACAGCCGACAAAATCAGCAGAATCGCCAGTACGAGCGGAATTGCCATCTTTTTCATTTATCCTTCTGTCTCCTTCGGTTGCCCTCGTGGCTGACTCGCCCGAAAGCACTGGCTTTCATAATCTCGCCGCACTCTGTTCTACGGCTGCTGTTGCGGTTTTGGGTCGGGGTAAACCCTCTTAACGCCCCTCTGCGTTTTTGATGAGTATCGACTTGGTCAGCACATCCGCGTAGGTGTAACTCAGCCTTCGCGAACCGTCCTCTGTGTTCTCCAGTACGGTGAAAACCGCCTTGTACGCGCCTTCCAGCACCCCAATGTGCTTACTGACCTTCCTCCTTGAATAGCAATGCAGCTCGACGGTTTCACCTATCCTGTCCTCCACTGCCGACTTTATAGCGTTCAACTCCGTAGTCCCCATTTGCGCCAGCCCCCTTTAGGTGTTTTTTCAATTACAGTCAAGTATGTCCAAAACCCCAAAAGATATACAAACAGCCTTTCGGTGACGTATTGGTTTAATCAACAGGCTGTTTTTACACGTTTTCCACATTATAGCCAGCAATACCCCGAATTGGATATTTATAATGTGGATAACTCTGTTGATAACTCGAAAAAATGTGGATTACTTTTTGAATATCCTTGCGTTATCATTAAAAAGCGCGATTTTTACCGTCTAAAAGCCCCTAAAGCGCCCCGTAAAAAAACCCCAAAGCCACAGAAAACTTTGATGCACATTTTAGTCATAATTAGTCATATATTTTCGTATATTAAGAAAAACTAGGAAATAACTGGGTAGACTGACGGAATGTGTCGATTTACAACGCCTCCCCTTGGGGTGGTAATGGGCAGGATTTCGCCCCAAAAGCCGGAAAAATAGTTTCCCCAAGGAAATATCGACATAGATGCGACACGGTTTGTTCATAAAAGTTCTTTGTCGACATACTTCTACCCTACTAATTACATAAATACATTGCTATACTTAGACACAGTTAGCGACGCTACCACTAGATATTGTATAAATCGGCAATCATAGTGCAGACCTGCAACAACCGACTGAAATGGAGAAAGTATATGAAAAATCTGAAGATTCTTGTAGCCGATGGAAACGCTTCCCTGCGCAACGAAATCTACTCCATTCTAACTCGAAAGGAGGACGTAGACAGCTGCCGGTGCGTTTCAAGCGGCACCGAGGCGGTCGATTGCCTCAAAGCCGGGGACTACGATGTGCTGTTGCTCGATTTGGTGCTTTCCCACGCCGACGGATTTGCAGTGCTTGAAGGCGCATGCGCTCTACCCAAGCAACCCAAAATAATCGTTATGACTTCGCTCTCCCAGGATGAAGTGGTGCAAAAGGCATGCGCTTACGGGATTTATTATTACTTCGTTAAGCCTTTCAACATGGATTCGCTGATGAGCCGCATCTTCGAGGCGCCTTCCTCCATTCCCGCAGCGGAAAAGCCCGCGCTTCGCCTTTCCGAAAGGATGCCCCCCGTAAAGTCGCTGGACGAACGCATCGCCAACGTGTTCCTAGCGGTAGGCATACCCGCTCACATCAAGGGATACCACTTCCTTCGTGAGGCGGTCAAACAGGTGTACGCGGACAGGTCGATAATCAACTCGATAACCAAGGAACTTTACCCCGGTGTCGCTCGGTCGTTTGACACTACGGCGAGCAAGGTGGAACGCGCGATACGCCACGCCATCGAGGTCGCATGGGCGAGGGGCAAGATAGAGAACATCAACGGGATATTTGGTTACACAATTTACAGCAAGCAGGAAAAGCCTACTAACGGCGAGTTCATTGCTCTCGTGGCAGACAAACTCATGATGGACGATCTGACAAAAGCGGAGCAGAGCAAAACCGCTGTCTAGCACCCATATCACACTGCGTTCTATACAGTTAATCAACGCGCCAAAATCACAGACATTCGTTTCCAATCTTTGTTTATGACTGCATACAAATTAAATCTTAAGAAAACGGCAGATTTTGATTTCTAAGTAAGCATTCATATTTAATTGTTCAGTATAGGGTCTATTAAATGCAAAACGGCTCGAGAGCCTACTTCCTCGAGCCGTTTTAATTGGATGATAAGGTTATGTAGCTTGCGCATCGCAAACTCCTAAATGGCAAAACACCGCCATTTTTAGCGGCGGTGTTTGCGCTATGCGTAAATCCGGTCGGCAGGCGAGCTTTGCTGCTTTCAGGACAGCCTTCCCTTGAAATCCCCGTAGTCGATGCGGCGCACCTTTATCAGCTCTCTGCTTTCGTTTACCGAAAATATGGAGGGCAAACCCACTCCGTTGAACGTGTTGTTCTTGACCATGGTGTAGTGCGCCATGTCGCAAAAGACCAGCCTGTCGCCCACGCTTAGCTCATCGTCGAAGGAATAGTCACCTATTATGTCCCCGGCGAGGCAGGTAGGTCCGCCCAAGCGGTAGGTGTGCGCCTTTTCGTTGGGCAACCCGGCACCGATTATCTCGGGGCGGTAGGGCATCTCGATGACGTCTGGCATGTGGCAGGCGGCGGACGCGTCGAGTATAGCTATGCGTCCGTCATTCTCGATTATGTCCTCCACCGAGGCGACGAGGTACCCCGCGTTCAGCGCCACCGCCTCACCGGGCTCGAGGTAGACCTGCACGCCGTACT
>CALNBC010000085.1 GCA_937874755.1 uncultured Clostridia bacterium | reverse complement strand
GCGCCAAAGATGCGTTATGCACTCCTCCAAGAGGGGTATGTCGTAATCGGCGCGGGTGATGTGATGCCCTCCTCCCAAATTGAGCCACTTCATTCTTGGGAGTACGTCGCCGAACTGATGCTCCACCGCCTCTAGGGTGGACGCGAGTGCGTCGGCGTTCTGCTCGCACAACGTGTGAAAGTGCAGTCCCTCTATGCCCGAAATCGCATCTTTTCTAAAATTCTTGAGCGTCACTCCCAGCCTTGATTTAGGCGAGCAGGGGTCGTACACGCCGTGAGTTTGGGTCGAGTGCGCGGGGTTGACGCGCATTCCGCAGCTTCTGCCGCCCTTTAGCGCCTGCTCCTTGTATCTTTCCCACTGGGAAAAAGAGTTGAACACAATGTGGCTGCAAATGCTAACCAGCTCGCCGAATTCTTCTTGACGGTAGGCGGGGGAGAATACGTGGTTCTCGAGTCCCATCTCCTCGTGCCCCAGCCGCGCTTCGTAAAGGCTACTCGCCGCCGTGCCGCTAAGGTAGCGACCGATTAGCGGGTAGAAGTAAAACATCGAGAATGCCTTCTGGGCGAGGAGTATGCGGCAGGAGGTTCTGTCCGCTACTCCCTTGAGCACCTCGAGGTTGCGCCTTATTTGTGCCTCGTCCACCACGTAGCAGGGGGTAGGCAGGCTATAAACGTCAAAATCGGGCTTCATGCACTAGTCAACCAGGTCGGGGTCGTAGCTCTCCTTAAAGGGCAGCCCCCACTTGTTGAGCGCGTCCATGAAGGGGTCGGGGTCGAACTGCTCTACGTTGTAGACGCCCGGCTTTTGCCAAGTGCCGTTCATCACCAACATGGCGCCTATCATCGCGGGCACGCCCGTGGTGTAGGATATCGCTTGGGAGCCCACCTCGCGGTAGCACTCTTGGTGGTCGCAGACGTTGTAGAGGTAATAGTTGAGGGGCTTTCCGTCCTTCACCCCTTGAAAAATGCAGCCTATGTTGGTCTTGCCCACGGTGCGCGGTCCGAGGGTGGACGGGTCGGGCAGCACCGCCTTGAGGAACTGCAGCGGCACAATCGGCCTTCCTTCGAACATTATGGGCTCGATGGAAGTCATGCCGACATTCTCGAGGCACTTGAGGTGGGTCAAATAACTCTGCCCGAAGGTCATGAAGAATCGTATGCGCTTTACGCCCTTTATATTTTTTGCCAGCGATTCCAATTCCTCGTGGTGCAGCAGGTACATGTCCTTCTCGCCAATCTCGGGGAAGTCGTACACGCGCTTTATCTCCATGGGCTCGGTTTCGATAAAGCGCCCGTCCTCCCAGTAGCTGCCGTTGGCGGTCACTTCGCGGATGTTTATCTCGGGGTTGAAGTTAGTGGCGAAGGGATAGCCGTGGTCGCCCGCGTTGGCGTCGAGTATGTCGATGTAATGTATCTCGTCGAATATGTGCTTCTGGGCATAAGCAGAAAACACGCCCGTCACGCCCGGGTCGAAGCCGCTGCCCAAGAGCGCGGTGATTCCCGCTTCCTTGAACCTGTCTTGGTACGCCCACTGCCAGCTGTATTCAAACTTGGCAACGTCCGGCGGCTCGTAGTTGGCGGTGTCCACATAGTGAGTCTTGGTGGCGAGACACGCCTCCATAATCGTTAGGTCCTGATAAGGAAGGGCGAGATTTAGAACAACGTCTGGCTGGTGGCGCTCGATAAGCGCAATCAGCTGATTTACATCATCCGCATCCACATAAGCGGTGGTGATTTTCGTCTTGCCCCCGTCCAGCTTCGCCTTCAACGCGTCGCACTTGCTCTTTGTGCGGCTCGCTATGCAGATTTCCTCGAATACTTCGC
>CALNBC010000084.1 GCA_937874755.1 uncultured Clostridia bacterium | reverse complement strand
CTGTGCTGACGAGGGTGACCAGCTTGTCCTCGTATGGGCGGCGAAGGGTCTTGTCCACGCTGTAAACCCACTTAACGGCAAACTCCAGCGCCGTCCGGCACGCGGTGGCGCACAGGGCTGGGGAAATGGGCAGCACCCGCTCCGCCGAGACCGCCGCCTCGGCAAAAGGCTCAAACTGCGGGTCACTCAGGAAAAAGTCAAAGTTGGTGCGCATGGATAGGTCACCTCACATTGAGTTTAGAATACCTCGCCCCGGAAGCACTTCTGCATCAGGGATTTGTAGTTGAGTTCGAGTTGGAAAAGAGATTGCTGAAGTAGTTTCTTCTGGTTCTCCACTTGACTAACAAAGTCGGCAAATTCGTTCTGAAGTTCTAACGGAGGAATATATAGGGGCATTTCCGCTATTTGTCCAGATGATACTCTTGCACGCGTTTGTCCATGTATCATTCCTGATGCCAGCGTTAGTGTTGCTGGACAATTGATATATTGACATACGAATTCATTCGTTAGCAGTTCTGGTTTAGGTATGTAATGCACACAATCAGCTTTATTTATGGCCACATCAATGCTTTCGGGTATTATGCAGGCCCTTAAATTGGGTTCGCCCAGCGTTCCAATAACAATCTCACCGGATTTGCATGTGTATTTCTTTATTTTCTCATAATGCGTTTGTGGAACGAAAGCTTTATCATCATCAATGAATACGCCTATACCAATGTTCTGAAGGCGGATTACTCTTACTCCGGAAGGTGCATAGTGCTCAGATTTCAGATTCGAACCAAACGGTCCATCGCTCAAGCGAATAGATGCCTGTTTGAACGTCATCTGTTGCCATCCCATCGGGTTTGTCACCGGGTCGCCGAACATCTCGACAAATTGCGACTTGATGAGCAAGTCCAGCTTGTCCAGTTGGGCGCGGCGCAGGTCGATGAGCGCGGAGGCTTTGTCCAGCACATTGGCAATTTTTTGCTGGACATCCAGCGGGGGAATAGGGAAGGTAAGCTCTTTGAGCCACTTAAAATGTCGGTTATATCCCGTATTAGGAATTTTGGCGTATAATAAACAATAATACATATACTTTGGATGATATTTTTCTGACTTTAAGTGTAATAATTTAACCCCATCTGCACCTAAAAAAATTGGAGTTTCTATATACTTTATAATTCTTGTATGGCCACCAAAGATTACGGCAGGAACATTGCTATAAATTCCATGCGTTAGGTTCGTATATCCTGCTATAGGCTCTTTGCCTCGGTCAACGACAGGGTATAAACCAGTCGGCAAATAATCTTCTTGTTTGATTTTCGTGCCGAATCGCGTAACGTCTTCAAAAGCAGTGTCAAACCCCACCATCTTCCACTTACCCATGAAGCATGTCCTCCAGTTCGGCAAGCCCTGTGGTAATTTGCTTTTCCAGCTCATTTATGTCCGCCATGATTTCCAGCGGATGGGGGTATTTCTCCTCCACATAGGCACTTTGCTTATACTTGTTTATAGACAGGTCATAGCCGTTACCAACAATTTCCGCCTTTGGCACCAGAAAGCTCTGCTCCGTGCGCGCGCGGCTTTCTTCCATATCCAGCGCGTGGAACCGCTTAATAACGTCGGGGATGTCGCTCTGTTCTAAGGGCGTGCGCTTGTCGTCCAGACTGTAGCCGTCGGACTGCATGTCGTAAAACCAGACTTTATCTGTGCCGCCCGCGCCGGTTTTGGTAAAGACAAGCACAGCGGTACTCACCCCGGCATAAGGCTTGAACACACCGGAGGGCATGGAGATGACCGCCTCCAGCCGGTGGTTCTCCACAATTTCCTTACGAATTGCCTTGTGCGCCGCGGAGGAGCCGAAC
>CALNBC010000083.1 GCA_937874755.1 uncultured Clostridia bacterium | reverse complement strand
AATATGGAAAAAGGAGCTCTCTCTTGCGTGAAAACTCCTTTTCTTTGACAGGCTGTAACTCCCAACTAAAAGTGTTGGGAGTTTTCTTTGAAATTCTCTACTTAAGCAGCCTGCTTCCCGGTTTGACGGCTGTGGAGCCAGCTTTGCACAGCGGGCAGTCATCTCCGTCCCAACTCACCACTTCCATAGTAAGAACCGCCTTAAACGGCACTCCAAAATCCACTTTGCCGTTGCTTCTATCCACAATCGAGCCGACGCCCACCACATTCCCACCCGCTTCGAGGATGAGCTCGACTACCTCGCGCACGCTGGTGCCGGTCGTGACCACGTCCTCGCAAACGAGCACGTTTTCGCCGGGCCTAATGCCAAAACCGCGTCGGAAGGTCATCTTTCCGTCCTGCCTCTCGGCGAATACATTGCGCACTCCGAGGATCTCAGCGGTCTGGTAGGCGATTATTATTCCACCGACGGCAGGACCCGCCACAAGGTCAATTTTTTCGCCTCTAAAGGCATTGGCGAGCTCGCCGCACATCAGCTTCGAATACTTTGGGTATTGGAATAGCTGCGCGCACTGCATATAGTGGTCGCTATGCCTGCCGCTTGTCAGCTGGAAATGCCCCTCGAGCATCACGCCGGTTTCTTTGAAAATCGACATTATTTCTTCTCTGGTCATTTTTTTACTCCTCTCAATCCACCAGCGCACCAGTAAGCTCTCTTACGGCGGCTATTTTATTACACTCGCAAAAATCTTTTAGTTCGCTTATAATGCGCGGGAGCGACAGAGGGTCAAATACAGTCGCGCTGCCTACCATGACAGCGCTCGCCCCGGCTAGCATGAACTCCGCCGCGTCTTTGCCGGTCATTATTCCGCCCATTCCGATTACGGGTAGCCTTATGGCCTTTGATACTTCGTACACCATACGCAACGCCACAGGCTTGATTGCAGGTCCGGAAAGACCGCCAGTTTTGTTAGCCAGCACCCTTCTTCGCGAAACCGGGTCGATAGCCATGCCTGTAATAGTGTTGATGAGCGAAACGGCGTCCGCACCACCTTGCTCTGCTGCCTTGGCGTTGTCTGCAATGGCGGACACATTAGGCGTAAGCTTTACGATAAGCGGCTGGGCGCAGTTTGCTTTCGCCGCTCGGGTCACTCTCTCGACCATCGCGGGATCCACCCCGAAGGTCACTCCCCCCTCTTTTACGTTGGGGCAGGAGATGTTCAGCTCGACCATGTCCACTTGGGTGCCCTTGAGCTTTTCGGTCATTAGGGCGTAGTCGTCCACCGAGGAACCAGCGACGTTCACGATAATTACAGTGCCGAACTTTTTCATCTCGGGGAGAATTTCCGCAAGGAACTCGTCTATCCCAGGGTTTTGAAGCCCTACTGCGTTGAGCATTCCAGCAGGGGTTTCGGCAATCCTCGGGGAGGGGTTCCCTTCCCTTCGAGCCGGTGTCAGCCCCTTTGAGGATATGCCGCCGAGCAGGGAGACATCGAAGAATTCGCCGTACTCAAAACCGAAACCGAAGGTTCCCGATGCGGCTATGATTGGGTTCTTAAAATCCACTCCGCAGATTTTGACAGCCATATCTACGCTCACAACACCACCTCCGAGAGTGCGAACACAGGACCGTCCGCGCAGACGCGGCGGTTGCGCACGCCGTCCTCATCCTTGATTCCGCAGGTGCAGCAAAGGCAGGCGCCCACTCCGCAACCCATGCGCTCCTCTAAGGAGACCCAAGCGGGCGTTGTGGTAGGAAGCGCCGATTGCAGCGCTTTGAACATTGGCTTGGGTCCGCAGGCAAAGACCGCAGAACCGTCCTCCTCGGCGAGCAGCCCTTCGATGGCGAAGCCTTTGCTCTCGAGTGTGCCATCGTCCGAATAAAGTCGAACATTGCATCCAAGTTCGGTGAATTTCGCGGTGCAGACGGCATACTCTGCGCTTCTAAAACCAAGATAGACGGTAACTTGAGCGGTTGCTTCCCTCAGCCTTCGCGCCAGCAATACCAATGGTGCAGTGCCAATTCCACCTCCCAATAGTTTGGCTTTTTTACAAAGACACAGTCGGGCATGACACTGCAGAAAAGGCCGATCTTGTCTCTGAGG
>CALNBC010000082.1 GCA_937874755.1 uncultured Clostridia bacterium | reverse complement strand
TATGTGCCGGCAAGCAGCATCGGCCATGCCGAAAACGATTACAAGGACTACCCGCATATACGCCAAGGCACTGGACGCGCTCAAAGCCGTGGCGACGGTAAAAGCAGCGGCGCACATCACCGGAGGCGGTTTCTACGAAAATCTGCCCAGGGCGTTGCCCGAGGGCTTTGCCGCAAAGATAGAAAAGCGCACACTTCGCATACTCCCCATATTCGAGCTCCTGCAAAAGACGGGCGACATCCCCGAGCGCGATATGTTCAACACATTTAACATGGGCGTGGGCATGGCGGTGGTAGTATCGGCTGTGCAGGCGGACGCGGCGATTCGCGCCCTCGTTTCCGCGGGCGAGAAAGCGTACATAATGGGCGAAATCGCAAAAGGCGGGGAGGGCGTCCTCCTTTGCTGAGTAAAACGCGCATAGCGGTGCTGGTTTCGGGCACAGGCACCAACCTTCAAGCACTGCTCGATTCCAATCTTTGCAGTGGCGAAATTGTGCTGGTGCTGTCCAGCAGTCCCGAAGCGTTCGCGCTGCAAAGGGCAAAGCGCGCTGGCATACCCGCGGCTTCGGTCGACAGGCAGGAATATGCCACGCGGGCGGAGTTTGAAGCGGCACTATTAGAAATGCTCGGGGAATGCGACGCGGAGCTCATTGTGCTCGCGGGGTTCATGTGCATACTCAGCGCGGAGTTCGTCTCCAAATACCCCGGTAGAATAGTCAACGTCCACCCATCGCTGATACCGTCCTTTTGCGGTGTGGGCTACTACGGATTAAAGGTGCATAAGGCAGCGTTGGACTATGGAGTAAAGGTGACGGGGGCGACGGTGCATCTTGTCAATGAAGTGCCCGACGGCGGGAAGATACTCCTGCAAAGAGCTGTGGACGTGCTCGAGGGCGACACGCCGGAAAAATTGCAAAGGCGCGTCATGGAGCAAGCGGAGTGGGAGATACTGCCCAAAGCGGTGGAAATGCTTGCCAGCCGCATTGCAAAGGAGAAGCAATTATGAAAACAATAGCGGGATACTTCAAAAACAATTCCTACCCCGGCAGGGGGGTGCTCATAGGCGCGACCCCCGAGGGCAAACCTGCAATCGCCTACTTCATAATGGGCAGGAGCGAAAACAGCAAGAACCGCGTATTTGTGGCGGAGGGGAACGCACTTCGCACAAAGGCGTTTGACCCTGCAAAGGTGAAGGACCCGAGCCTCATCATTTATTACCCTGTGCGCGAGTTCGAGGGCAGCACCATAGTGACCAACGGCGACCAGACAGACACAATATATGACCAGCTCAAAAGCGGCGGCACATTCGAGGATGCGCTGTTGAAGCGCAGCTTCGAGCCGGACGCGCCCAACTACACGCCGCGCATATCCGGCATACTCTACCCAAGCGGCGCCTACAAGCTCTCCGTGCTCAAAACCGAGTGCAACGACCCGAGCCGCCCCCTTCGCGCATTTTACCAGTACGACGGCGCAATGAGCGGCACCGCCCACATCATCCACACCTATTCGGGGGATGGCGACCCGCTGCCCTCATTTAACGGCGAGCCGGTCCGGGTGGCGGTGCAATCGAACATAGACGCCTTCGCCCTAGAGATTTGGAACGCGCTTAACCCCGAATTTAGGGTATCGCTCTTCGTGCGCTTTTTCGAGAGAGACGGCACCGGCGAAACGCGAATAATCAACGTCAACGGCTAAGTCAGGAGGAATCATGTCAAGGGAACTTTCGCTCAAATACGGCTGCAACCCCAACCAAAAGCCCGCCAGGGTGTTCGTCGAGAAGGGCGAGCTGCCAATAACGGTGGAGAACGGCAAGCCGGGGTATATAAATTTACTGGACGCGTTCAACAGCTACCAGCTGGTGCGCGAGCTCAAGGCGGCGCTAAGACTGCCCGCAGCGGCGTCTTTCAAGCATGTGAGCCCCGCGGGTGCTGCGGTCGCGGTACCTATGGACGAGGTGACAAAGCGCGTCTGCCGGGTGGAGGACGTGGAACTTTCACCGCTGGCGACTGCGTATGCCCGGGCGCGAGGGGCGGATAGAATGTCCTCCTTCGGCGACTTCGTCGCCCTTTCGGACGTGTGCGACAAGCAGACGGCCAAGCTCATCGCCAGGGAGGTCAGCGACGGCATTATCGCTCCCGGCTACTCCTGTGAAGCCCTCGAGATACTCAAAACAAAGCGCAAGGGCGGCTACAACGTCATCACCATCGACCCAAGCTACGAGCCAGAGCCGATAGAGCATAAACAGGTATTCGGCGTCACCTTCGAGCAGGGCAGAAACGACCTTTTGATAGACGCTTCCATGCTCACCGATGTCGTCACCGCCAACAAAAACATACCCGAAGAAGCAAAGCGGGATTTGGTAGTCGCGCTCATCGCGCTCAAATATACCCAGTCCAACTCGGTGTGCTATGCGGAAAATGGACAGACCATTGGAGTGGGCGCGGGTCAGCAGAGCAGGATACATTGCACCCGCCTCGCGGGCAACAAGGCGGACATATTCCATCTAAGAAGCCACGAAAAGGTGCTGAACTTGCCATTTGTGGAAGGTCTCGGCAGACCGGACGTGGACAACGCGATAGACGTTTACATTTCCGACGAGTGCGACGATGTGCTCCGCGACGGCGAATGGCAGCGCCTGTTCACCCGCAAGCCTGAAAGGCTTACCAC
>CALNBC010000081.1 GCA_937874755.1 uncultured Clostridia bacterium | reverse complement strand
CGCTATGGAAGAAATGGGCATGATGGGCAAATACGATTACGTCGTCATAAACGATAATGTCGAAAAAGCAGTCACGACTATAGAGGCGATTATGACCGCAGAAAAGAGCAAAGTCAAACGAAACCCCGATTTGATTGAAGAATTACTGGAGGATTGAATAAATGATACATAATCCGCTCAATAAACTAATGGAAAAGGTAGACAGCCGCTATACTCTGGTTAGCGTGCTGGCGGCTCGCGCCAGAGAGATAGTCGAGCATCCAGAAAAATCTGCGGACGTCAATTTCAAGCCTGTAACCGCTGCGGTGGACGATCTCCTCGAAGGCAGAATTACTTACATACGGCAGGAATAACAAGTGTTTAACGGCAAAAAATCCGTAGTGCTTGGGGTGACGGGCTCAATAGCCGCCTATAAAGCGGTGGAGGTAGCGTCCGCCTTAGTCAAAAAGAATATCGATGTCGCTGTGGTGATGACTGACTCAGCCACTCGCTTTGTTGCGCCGCTGACCTTCGAAAGCATAACTAAAAACCCCGTTGCCACTGATCTATTTTCCAGAGAAACCCCTTACGAAATCGAACATATCTCACTTGCAAAGCGGGCGGACGTATTAGCTATCCTGCCCGCTTCCGCTAATTTTATAGGCAAATATGCCAACGGAATAGCGGACGATATGCTCACCACCGTTGCCATGGCGGTGACCGCCCCTGTGCTTATCGCCCCCGCGATGAACAGCGCGATGTATCTTTCAGCTGCAAACACAGCCAATATGAAGCTCCTCAAGCAAAGGGGTTGCGTCTTCGTAGAACCCGCAGAGGGCTTGCTTGCCTGCGGCGATGTGGGTGTCGGCAAGCTTGCAGATGTTGATTCCCTCGTCTCGGCGATTATTTCGACTCTTTACCCCAACAATGATTTCGAGGGAAAACGCGTGCTAGTGACCGCCGGGCCCACAAGAGAAATGCTCGACCCGGTGCGATTCCTAACCAACCGCTCAACCGGCAAAATGGGCTACGCTATCGCCGAAGCCGCGAGGGACAGGGGTGCCGATGTTGTGCTGGTTTCCGGTCCTGTGAATATTGCGCCGCCCGCGGGAGTAAGAGTGGTAAACGTGATATCCACGAAGGATATGCTCGTAGCCGTTCAAACCGAATTCGAGCATTGCGATTGCGCGATAAAAGCTGCCGCCCCTGCAGATTTTACTCCGCTGGAATATTCCGACGATAAAATCAAAAAGACCGGGAACGATGAACTGACCCTTCGGTTGCAAAAAACGCCGGATATTCTCGCCTCCCTTGGCAAAATAAAAGGCGACAAGGTACTTTGTGGCTTCGCGGCGGAAACCAGGGAGATTGGCGCTTATGCAGTTGACAAGCTCCACCGCAAGAACCTCGATATGATTGTCGCGAATGACGTTTCGCGTTCCGATGCAGGCTTCGGCACAGATACAAACACCGTTACAGTTTACCTCGCAGATGGCAACACTTTCAAATATTCCGGAACAAAGCGTCACGTTGCAGATTGCGTGCTAAATCACGTTCTTACTGCATTAAAATCCCGCGAAGAGAATAAAGGCGATAGCCATTAAGCAACTGTTTAATAAAAACACACAAAAAAGCTACCGCACATAAACGGTAGCTTTTTTGAACCTCTGCTAATCGAGTGTTTTTGCTCGGGAATAATTCGGTGAAAGGTAGTCACCTTCCATAAAGAAGCGGTATGGGGATTCATATTGCTCGCCTGCTATGGTGATGTAAAGCCTGTTTGTCTGGTAGTAATCGCAAAAAGTGTTGGTCAGAGCGATCAATATCAAGCTCTCAGTAGCCCTGCCCACAGACGAAACTATGTTTGTCAGGGATGAAGTAAAGTCAACGTGAACGTAACCTCTGCCATCCAGCCTAATCGATTTAATCGATAGGTCGTCCAGCGCCAGCAGTCCCTTGCCTGAGGGTACTGTTCTAAGCTGGTTGACAAAACGCGAGCCCATGGAGGAATTAGGCTTTATGTTGACCGAGCGGTTTTCGTAACGGATGGAGTCGCTGGAGGGTTGAGCGTAATAGAATCGCATAAGCTGTGAGAAACCCTGGTCGGTGGAAAGTAGCGCCGCCTCGTAAGATTCGGTATATTCGCCGTTTGCAATATTCCGCTACCAAACCGATTGCCGGTACGTAATACTGACGCGTTTGCACGCCTGTTTCATATTCAGTCGTAACTTCAACCGCTCGGTATGAGCCAACGGCGAGGTCTATTATGTGGTCGACGGCGGTGATAGTCCTAGTCCCTCCGTCAACAGACCAGAAATTACCAATTTGAACTGGTTCCATCAACAACACGTCTTCGTAGTTATTAGAATGGTTCAAATAGCGATATGTGTATCCAACTTCACTTTTCTTGTAAGTCACGGCGATTCGACCGTCTTCGCAGCGCGTTACCCTCACTTCGGGAGATTCGCTGGAGCTTGAAAATACCCTGTGCTGAACGGCGGGCGCAGTTTCATCCTCGCTGACGTATTCGACGTATGTCTCAATATACCCATTGGAAGAAGCCGATTCATAACGGACGTGCAAATCGTCCATCGGAAGAAAATCGGCGATGTTATACACAGTAAGAGTTGGCGACGGCGTGGGTGATGGAGTAGGCGAAGGGGTAGGGGTGGGAGAAGGTGTCGGTTCAGCAATAGGGGTAGGGGATGGCGTCGCTTCGGAAGTAACAGGGGAAGGGGAGGGCGTTATGCCGGGAATATCGGAAGAAACGCAGCCCCAAAGGAGCAGCGCCGCTAGTGCGTATGCGGTTAGTGCTTGAGTTTTACGCCGATTTCTCACAGTTATTCCTCCACGACCATAAGCAGTAATATTATCTCATGAAGCTACATCAAAGTAAAGTAAACGGGTTGAGTCATATAATGAATAAACGATGAAGAACGGAAAGTACCGTATCAGTTGACAGATAGCCCGCTATGCAAATATAATTAAACATGTTTATACATATCAAACGGGTGTATGGGGGTTAACATGGCATATAAGTTAATTGCGATAGACCTAGATGGAACTCTTCTGTCCGACGAAAAGAAACTGCTGCAGAAGAATATAGAAGCAATGCAAGCCGCAATAAATGCGGGGGCAGAGGTCATGATCGCAACCGGCAGACCATACAGGGCAGCCATCGGATTCATGGAGCAAGCTGGAATTGAAGGATTGATACTTTCTATAGGTGGAGCCCTTGTGAACCATTATCCCGGCGGCGAAACCATCTACGAAAGTTACCTTCCGGGCGACTTAGTATCCGAAATTGCTGATTTTTCCAGAGAGAACGACTGGTTTTTTTACTTTATAGCTGGAACGGATTACTACTACGAGAAAGCTTGCGACAAATACTTTTTTATGGAGAAGTACTTTGGCTTTCCCGGGCGCATATTGGATTACAAATCTGTTCACGGAAGGGTCTTCAACAAGGGGAACGTCATTGTCGAAAGCGATGTTATCATCGATGTAGCAAAAGCTTTAGATGATAAATTTGGCGACCGTGCGGAGTTTTTGATTGCAGACAAAAATGTAATAGACATTACGCCCAAGGGAATCCTCAAAGGAGTCACCCTGCTAAATATAGCCGCTCATCGAGGTCTCACAGCAGAACAAGTAATCGCAATAGGGGACGCGAATTCGGATATATCTATGATAGAAGCTGCTGGTTTGGGGGTCTGCATGGAGAATGGCACACCCGAGACGATAGCTGCAGCTGATTACATCGCTCCTTCAAATAACGATTGCGGAGTCGCCCACGTCATAGAAAAATTCGTATTAAATCCAAATATCTAACATAATACATGTGAATATCCGGGGGGCATAATGGCATACAAGCTTATAGCAATAGACATCGACGGCACTCTTTTGACTGACGATAAAAAGCTTCCTCAAAAAAATATCGATGCGATGCGCGCCGCGGCAAATGCAGGTGTAGAAATCATGATGGCTACCGGCAGACCTCACAAGGCAGCTACTTGGGTCATGGAGCAGGCGGGTATCGAAGGACTCATACTATCTGCCGGGGGAACGCTTGCATGCCATTATCCCGGTGGTGAGACGGTTTACGAAGCCCACCTTCCCCCCGAACTGGTTTCCGAAGTCGCAGATTACTGCAGAGAAAACAGCTTGTTCTGGCACTGCATTTCCGGAACAGATGTTTACTATGAGACTGTGGGAGCGCTCTCACAATACACCGATTCATATTTCGGCTTCCCTGGGAAAGTATTGGATTTTACTTCGGCTCACGGAATAACATTCAACAAGGGCAATATAGTATTGGGTGACGAATCAACGATCGATGTAGCAAAAGCGCTCGATGACCGTTTCGGAAATCGAGTAGAGGTTCTGATATCGGACAAAAAAGTGATCGACATTACGCCCAAGGGAGTAGGCAAGGGCGTTGCGCTACTTTCAGTTGCGGCGCTTTTCGGACTTTCAAAAGACGAAGTAATCGCGATTGGCGACACAGACGCGGACATTTCAATGATTCAGGCCGCAGGGCTTGGAGTCTGCATGGAGAACGGCACACCCGGGACGATAGCCGCAGCTGATTACATCGCTCCTTCAAATAACGATTGCGGAGTCGCCCACGTCATAGAAAAGTTCATCCTGAAGTACCAGCAGGATATTGATTAGCGCTATCTACATAACTAAAGTAAATATAAAAGACGTATTCCTCCTCAAATGCTAATAATACTCAACAAGGGCAATGCAATACTAAGTCGTAGGTTAACAGAACCGGGCATAGCGGAAAAATACATTGGCATAGTATCAGAAGCCTAAACCTGCCGAAAGGATAGGTTTTTTCATTCATCTATGCTGATAAAAAGTCCCACTAACCATGTAAAAAGTGTATAATAAAATCAGGTAATAGAGGAGAGTTTAATGGAGGTTGTAATATGGAAAAGGTAACATTCAAACTCAACGGAGCAGATACATCCTGTGCTGCAGGCGAATCTCTTATTTCGCTCACAGGTGACAGAGGCTCCGATTCTCCGCTACCTGTCGTCGCTGCGCTCGTGAACAACGCCGTCAAAGAGCTGTCATACATACCTACAGGCGGAGAGGAAATTCAGCTTCTGACTTCTGCAGACAAAACAGGGAACGACGTTTATCTGCGCGGCCTGATGCATGTGCTCGTTCAAGCGGTGAACAATGTTTTGCCCGAAAGGAAACTCTCCATTGAGCATTCGATGAACGAGGGCATATACTGTGAAATCCGCGGGGATGAAGAATTCTCCCCCTTTGATCTTGAGCGCGTCGAAAGAGAAATGCGCAAGATTTGCGAAAGGGATGAGCCTTTTATCCGCAGGTTGATAAGCAGGGAGGAGGCCATCGCGTTTTACAACGCGGAAGGCAATACAGACAAGGCGAGGCTCCTAAGCCACAGGGAAGACGCGGTTTTCAAGGTGTATTCCTGCGGAGGCGTTTCCGAGTACTTCTTCGGCTATATGCCGCCCTCTACTGGTTATGTGCGCCGTTTCGACCTAGTTATGTCCCATCCTGGTTTTGTGCTGCTTTATCCGAGGCAAAAAGACCCCGAAGGTAAGTTGGTTTTCACTCAAAGCCCAAAACTTGCCCATGTTTTTCGCCAAAGTGAGCGTTGGGCAGAAATATTAAACGTAGGTACCGTCCCCGACCTTAACGACCTCGTCGAAAGCGGGAATCTACCCGATTTTATTAGGGTTAACGAAGCGCTGCACGAGCGCACGATAGCAGAGATTGCGACGAGGGTTGTGCGTGAAAAGAGGCGCATTGTGCTCGTGGCTGGTCCGTCCTCTTCAGGCAAGACGACCTTCACCCAAAGGTTATCCGTTCAGCTTCGGGCTGCCGAACGAAAAACAGCGATCATTTCGCTGGATAATTATTACCGGGATCGCAGCACCTTGACCCCAAGACCGGACGGTACTATCGACCTGGAAGACATCAACGCGATCGACGCTCCGCTTTTCAACAAGCACCTTTGCGAAATGTTGAATGGAAAAGAGGTTCAGATACCGCGCTTCGACTTCAAATCGAAAAAGATACTCAACGGTAAATTGATAAAGCTATTGCCCGATCAGATACTCTTGGTCGAGGGTATCCATGGCTTAAACGATGCAATATGCGAATCGGTGGACCCTGAAGACAAATTCAAGATTTACATCAGCGCGCTTACCCAGCTCAACCTCGACTCCCACGACAGAATTTCCACTTCCAGCGTTCGGTTGATTCGTCGGTTGGTGCGGGATTGCCTCCACCGCGGGATGCCTGCTGAAAGGACTCTATCAATGTGGAACAGCGTGCGCGAGGGAGAAGAGCGCTGGATATTCCCATATCAGGAACAGTGCGACATAATGTTTAACTCAACCCTCGTTTACGAACTGCTTTTCCTTAAGAAGCGCGCCGTACCACTCTTGAAGGAAGTGCCGAAGGACAGCCCGAACTTCATCGAAGCGAATTATTTGGCCAAACTGCTAAAGTATTTTGTAGACCCAAATCCGGAGGACGAAACTGAGATTCCTAGGACTTCTATATTAAGGGAGTTCATAGGCGGCGGCTCTTTCGAGCAGTGAACGCGCTCCATGAGGGCATTAGCTTCCGAAAATGCAAACAGATAGTAGTCATCGAACGAAATTACTGCCGCAGAGCATAACTTTCGTTCAGACTGCGCCTTCAAAAGGGGATTAATGGCTCTCAAAGCTTGATTTTGGGCTTGTAAGGTCTTATTATGGGGACAGTAAATGTGCGATTAAAGATCGGAGGACAAGCATGACCAACCCAAGCAGGGTAGCGTTCACTGTTTTCGGCAGAGATGTTTATTGGTACGGTGTGCTCATTGCGGCAGCCGTACTGATCGGTATAATACTAAGCTATCGCAGAGCGAAGCAATACGGCGTCAAGCAGGATGACATTATCGACTTTGCACTCTGGGCAGTTCCCGTCGCGGTTATCTGCGCCAGACTGTATTACGTAGTCTTCGAATGGGATATATTCAAAGGCGATCTTTTGAAAATACTCAGGCTCTGGGAGGGCGGCCTCGCAATTTACGGCGCAGTAATCGGAGGCGTCGTAACAGCCGTCATCTTTTGCAGGGCTCGCAAGATTAGCTTCTGGAGCATTGCGGACATCGTTGCCCCCGCATTGGTGCTCGGGCAGGCAATCGGTCGCTGGGGCAACTTTTTCAACCAGGAAGCGTTTGGCATTCAGGTAACAAACCCCGCTCATATGTGGTTTCCCCTAGCCGTAAGGATAGACGCAACAAACACGATTCATTACGCCACATTTTTCTACGAATCATTATGGTGCTTCCTGATTTTCGTATTCTTGATGCTGATGAGCAAGCGCTTTAAGCACCGCGGCGACTGCTTCTTATGGTACGTCACTCTGTATTCATTTGAGCGTGCTTTAGTCGAAGGACTCAGAACCGACAGCCTTTACATTGGCGATGTGCGCGTCTCCCAACTTCTCAGTGCACTGCTTTTCGTGGCAGGAATCGCGTTCATAATCTGGCGACATCTCAAAGAAAAGCGCACCGGAGTGCTGGTAGGCGCAGCTCCGTACTTTGCCCAAAGTCCGCGGGATTTCGACATTGACGAGCAGCCCGAATCCGAAGCAAACCTTAGCAGTACCGTTTCCGCAGATGACGACCAGGATGCGGGCAGTGCAGAATCCATAAATGAAGAAGTTGCGAAGGACGATGAAGAACCCAAGAAGGCAGGGGATAGCGAAAAAACAACGTAATTCGCGCAGCAAACTTAGACATTTATTGCACGCATTCCCATAGGGATAACGAGAAATTTCGGAACACCCTATAAGAAATACAACAATTACGAAAGAGGCGCACAGTGATGCGAAATCTAACCTTATTAACCGACCTGTACGAGCTGACGATGATGTACGGATATATGAAAAACGGAATGCACAACAACATAACCGTTTTTGATATGTTCTTTCGTCCGCCAAGGAATGGTTCCACTTATGCCCTCGCAGCAGGCTTGGAACAGGTGATTGATTATGTCAACAACCTGAAGTTTGACGAAGAAAGTATCGAATACCTTCGCTCTCTCAAACTTTTTGATGAGGATTTCCTGAACGAATTGCGGAACTTCAAGTTTACCGGGGAGATTTACGCTGTTCCCGAAGGTACCGTCGTGTTTCCCTATGAACCCCTCGTAAGAGTTAAAGCGACTATTTTTCAAGCTCAGCTACTCGAAACGGCAACACTTAATATCGTCAACCACCAGACATTGATAGCAACCAAAGCAAGCAGAGTAAAATATGCAGCCGGCGATGCGGATGTTATGGAATTCGGACTGCGCCGCGCCCAAGGACCGGACGCTGGGATTTACGGAGCAAGGGCGTCATACATCGGCGGCTGCTGCGGAACCAGTTGCGTGCTAACCGGTCAGATGTTTGACATTCCCGTAAAAGGCACCCATGCCCATAGCTGGGTGATGTCCTTCCCGGACGAACTATCAGCATTCAGGGCGTACGCCGAGGTGTACCCCACTGCATGTATGTTACTGGTAGACACATACGATACCCTCAA
>CALNBC010000080.1 GCA_937874755.1 uncultured Clostridia bacterium | reverse complement strand
GCGGACGTTCAGCCGTTCCAGGGCGATTCTCGTCATGCTGTTCATCTCCGAAAGCACGAGGGGCCTAGGACCCACGAAGGACATCTCGCCCTTTAGCACGTTGACGAGCTGGGGGAGCTCGTCCAGCGAGAGTTTGCGCAAAACGCGCCCTACCCGGGTGACCCTGGGGTCGTCCTCCCTGGCGGCGAATATCTGCCCCGAATCCTTCAAAAGGTGCGCCGAACGCTCTGCGCCTGTGTGCATGGTGCGCAGCTTGTACATTTTAAAAAGCCTGTGGTTTTCGCCCACCCTCCACTGGGAAAAGAGCGCCTTCCCCGGTGAATCGAGCCGTATTATCGCCGCAACAATCGGGTACATCGGCAAAAAGATTACGAGCAGCACAATGGCGATGATTACGTCCATGCCGCGCTTGAATATCGGATAAACCGCTTTTTTTGTATGCATCGCAAAACTCCTTCGCGGTAAAACATAAATTTCCGGTGCGGGAATTATTTCTTTGTATTGCGAAATTTTCGCTGTATTGATACACTATATCGTCAAACACAACAGGTCAAAAGCGCACCACATGAACGGTATTCACCTCTATTTATCGGTTGCTTTTTGCCACCGAGCACGAAAAAAGAATGCCCTAAATCGAAGATTCGCGCTTACTGATTTGGCAACCACTATATAATTTTCTTCCGAAAGGACACAAATATGCAAACATTCGACGCCGGCAGCTTTGACGCCGTGGTCGTCGGCGCGGGTCACGCGGGATGCGAGGCCGCCCTCGCCCTCGCGAGGACGGGGCAGAGCACGCTTTGCCTCACCATGAACCTAGATTCCGTCGCGCTCATGGCGTGCAACCCCGCAATAGGCGGCTCCAGCAAAGGGCATCTCGTTAGGGAGATAGACGCCCTCGGCGGCGAAATGGGTCTTGCCGCAGACGAATGCTACATACAGTTAAAGCTGCTGAACACAGGCAAGGGTCCTGCGATACACAGCCTTCGCGCCCAGGCGGATAAGCGACGGTACCACGAGCGCATGAAACGCACTCTGGAGAGTACCGAAAACCTCTTCCTTCGCCAAGGGGAATGCGCGAAGATACTCGTCGAAGATGGGCGAGTAGTTGGGATACTCACGGCGACGGGGGCAATTTACCGCGCAAAAGTCGTGGTGCTCGCCACAGGCGTGTACCTCAAGAGCAGGATAATAATAGGCGAAGCCTCCTTCTCCCAGGGTCCCAGCGGCCTTCAGCCCGCCAGTCTGCTTTCAGAGAGCCTCGAGGAACTCGGCTTTCCGCTTAGGCGTTTCAAGACGGGCACCCC
>CALNBC010000079.1 GCA_937874755.1 uncultured Clostridia bacterium | reverse complement strand
TAGGGCGATAGTCCGAGATATTCAGTTTCATCGATTTGAGTAGATTGCATATTGCTGTGCGTTCTTCCCGAGTTATTTGGTTTACCTGCTTTTCCTCATCTACTCCAGCGACCGAAAGCACAACGGGGATAAGCCTGCTTGGGAGCAAATCTACCATGCCGTTTCTTGCCGATTTGTTGGCATACATCGAGAAGTCTCGGAGAATGCGGGCGTCGAGCTGTTCCGGGGTTAACCCCGGCTTGAGGTCTATGACAAGGGTCACCTCTTCTTCTTGGTCGACCATACTACTTGCGGAAAGCACCAGTGGCCCCGACACACCGAAGTGGGTAAGGAGCATCTCACCCAGCTCGTCAAAAACGATGCGTTTGCCTGAGAAGGCGGTGAGGCGCACATTCTTAAGCGTCAACCCGGAAAGGGTATTTGGCCATTCCTCTTCGGTCAGCATCGGTATAAGGGAAGGTTTTGGCGCGATTACCGTATGCCCCAGCATGCGGGCGAATTCGTACCCATCGCCCCTTGAGCCTGTGGAAGGATAGGACACGCCGCCTGTAGCGATAACCATCGCTTCGCACTTGAAAATGCCTTTGTCGGTTCGAATGCCGACAACTCTGCCTTCCTCCGCATCTATCGAAAGAACCGAAGTGTTAAAAACAACATTCACGCCGCAGGCTTTCAAGTACCTTGAGAGCGCAAAAAGGACATCCGATGATTTATCGGAAACGGGAAACACCCTTCCCCCTCTTTCGCGCTTTATTGGTACGCCTAGTGATTCGATGAGTGCAATTAAATCCTCGTTGCAAAAGGCGTTAAGGGCGCTGTAAAGAAACTTCGGGTTTCTTGGTATGCTCCGAAAGGTTTCTTCTGTATCTGCAATATTGGTGAGGTTGCACCTGCCCTTGCCGGTTATATACAGTTTTTTGCCGAGCTTTTCATTTTGCTCGACCAGTGTGACATCGTGCCCATTTTGAGCTGCTGTTGCCGCTGCGAGCATTCCTGCCGGACCGCCGCCGACAACTACCGTTTTTGCCAAGGAAGTTCCTCCATAAGGTGTGTTGTGTCGTTGAACAAGCGGAGTACTGCCCTGTCTCCGTAAAAATCGATTATGCTCATTGATGCGTTATCCATCCTTAGGGAATGGATGCGCGAAAGCGGAAGCCCGATGGAGAGGGCAACCATCGATTTGCAGGGTACCGAATGGGAAACTGCCACCACGGTTTTGCCTTCGTAGTCCCTTCTTATGCGAGACAGAAAACGCGATGAGCGCTCCGCCACCTGCATGAGCGTTTCCGCCTTTCCCGGCGGTGCGCAAAGGTGTGGGTCAGAATTCCAGATTCTCAGTTCCTCTGGATAGCGTTCACCAATTTCGTCAAACGTAAGGCCTTCCCATTCGCCGAAAGCTATCTCGCGGAGGTCATTGTCGGTCACCACAGGCGCTTTTACAGTAGATGCAATCGTGTTTGCAGTAGATAATGCTCTGGATAGCGGGCTACTAAATACACATTGGATATGCATATTGCGAACTCTTGCGCCCATTCGCCTTGCTTGCTTCAAGCCTTTTTGAGTCAGCCCTATATCAGTCATTCCCTGCGTTTTTCGAAGCCTGTTCCAGTCGGTCTCGCCATGCCGGACAATTATTATGCGCATGGAGCACCCCTCATTTTTCGTCTTTGCCTGTGTATACTTTTTGTTTATCCCAGATAGCCTCGAGCTGGTTGAACCTTTGCGAGACTTCATCTTTATTGCGTATGCTGAGCGCGACGATAATAGCATTTATGAGGCTCAAAGGCGCTACCAAAGAGTCAGCAAAGGAAGCCATATCGCTCCTTGCAACCAGCAGTTCGTCCGCGCAGTCTGCCAGCGGGGAGAGCATTCCGTCCGACAAGGCAAAAACCTTTGCTCCTTTTTCCTTGGCGAATTTCATCCCCTCTACTGTTCGGGTGGAATACCGCGGGAAACTGATTCCAATGCACACATCGCCACTGCCTATTCTGATCATCTGCTCGAATATGTCGCCCGTTCCTGCTGTGATGATGCGCACATCGTCGAGCACGAAATTCAGGTAATAGCCGAAAAATTCCGCCAGTGGCGTCGAGCTTCGCTGCCCTAATATGTATACCCGATTTGCCGCCAGTAAACCACTGACCACCCTGTTGAACGCCAGCTCGTCCACGCTTTCTATGGTGGAACGAATGTTGTTCATATCCGCCTTTAATACAGTTTTCAGCACATCGCCTTCCTGAAGGCTACCTGTTAGCTGAATTCTTTGGACGCTCGTGAGTTTGTTTCTAATGAGCTCCTGCAGGGAATGTTGCAAATCGGGGTAGCCGTCGTATCCTAGGGCATAGGCAAACCGCACGACAGTGGATTCACTCACCCCAACAAGACTGCCCATCTTAGAAGCGGTTATGAACGCCGCTTTGTCGTAATTGTTAAGTATGTACTGAGCTATCTGTTTCTGCCCTTTGCTCATCGTTTTGTATGAAGCGTTTATGCTTTGCAAAAGGTCATTGTTTTCCATATAGAAAGCATCCTTTCGGTTGGTAGCCTTCGGTTCAGTCAAAGTAGCCAGTATTTTTCAGTACTTCGATGTACTCGTAATCGCTCATGTCGATCTTGATTGGCGTCAAACTCGCGTACCCGCTCAATATGGCATCGCAGTCATTGTCTGGCTCTTCTGTTTGTTCCCTAAATTCGCGATCAGGTACAAGCCAGTGATAACTCCTGTTCATAGGGTCTTCCCTCGTATCGAAGTGGAACGGATAGCCGTCTGTGTTCATGGGGACTACTCGTATACCTTTGATTTTTTCAAGGGGCAGTGATGGAACATTCAAGTTGAGAAGCATTCCCTTGGGAATCGGGTGTTCCATAACGAAGTTTACCACTCTAGCGGCATACTCGGCACTGGTTTCAAATTCGCTGCTTAAAAAATCGTCGAGGGATACCGCGATCGCAGGAACACCGTGAATTACACCGGCAATTGCCGAGTTGACTGTTCCCGAAGGGAAAATATCTACCCCGCTGTTAGCTCCCTGGTTTATTCCGGTAACCACTAAGTCGGGTGTTTCGGGACAGATGAGACCCAATCCGAACTTGACACAGTCGACCGGACTGCCGTCCACAGCGAACGCCTTAACGTCGACCCCGGGAATTGAGTAGGGTCGGGAATATATGGGTGAGAAAAAAGTGATGCTGTGCCCCACCCCACTCTGCTCTTTTGAAGGAGCAACGACAGTTACATCGTGTTCTTTTGAAAGCCTTGCAGCCAGTGCCTTAATGCCCGGTGCCATTACCCCATCATCGTTACATATTAGTATGCGCATATTTCCCTCCAAAATGTTCTCAGCATGTATTTTAGCAATAAAGAACGCTGTTTGCAATAACGACCGGCTTAAACTGCAAAATAACGAAGGATTTCCTGCGAGAGTTGAAATTCTGCCTGCTATGATGCTAAAACTTTAAATAGCCCGCAAATAAAAAACCAGAAAATAAAAGCGACGCGCCTAAACTGCACGCGTTGCTTTTTTTACATTGCATCAGCATTAAAACCCTATGCTTGTATCCCTTAAGGAAAAAATCCCTCGAATATGACCGCATCGCAACGGCTTTTGACGCGGTTGAAGGTGTCTTGGTTCTTTATCGTCCAAAATACGATTGCCGATCTAAAAAGACTGCGACACATCCTAAGGCTCAAGCCTCCCGCGTCTTGCCAGTCGTACGCGATGAAATCCGGTCGGGCTAAGAAGTTTGTCAGCAGGTGCTTAACACCCCACCTTTGAACGCGGTCGCGAAAGCCCTTCGCCCCTTTCTTCAGCAGGTCGGCGGAGAGTTGACCCCGAGGCACATCCGGGGCATTCTTTAACCACCATCGCAGGTAAACTGGGTTGAATGACTCTATAACGTAGTCACCACAGTAGCTTTGCAACCTTTCATGCACTTTTTGACTGACTTTTGCATCTGTGGACTGACCTTTGATTTCTATAATCAAAGGCACTCTGCCATCAACAAGACGAAGCAGCTCATCGAAAGAAGGTATGCGTTCCTTAGTGCCTGCTAGAAAGAGGGATTGAAGCTGCGCAAGGGTTCTGTCCTTTACATTGCCTTGCACGCCACACATCCTTGTGAGGGTATCGTCGTGGAAAACAGCAAGCTGTTCGTCTTTTGTGAGGTGCACGTCGAGCTCGATGCCGTATCCCGCCTCCACAGCGGCGGCGAAAGCCAAGATGGAGTTTTCCGGAATGCCCGCTGCATCGTCGTGCAAGCCCCTGTGAGCGTATGTGCGGTGAAGGAATCGCTCCATCTTTCCTGTGTTCCTGCCGGGGAATATCAGAAGTAAGTACAGTAAAGAAAGCACAGCCATAAATATTGCAGCGATTAGAAAGAGCATAGGGGATTGCGCTCCTTTCAGCTGTCCGCGCCTAGCAGTTCGAGTTTATCCTGGGGGAGCTCGGGGCGATTATCGCCATGGTGAACACCGGACATGGTCGCAAACGCACCTGCTACCATAAGGGCTGCATAAGGGAAGAGAGTCCAGTAGCCTACGAACTCCAACAGCGCGCCCGAAAGAATTGGCGTTATAATTTGCGCCGCCATGGAGAAGGTGTAGTAATAACCCGTATATTTGCCGATGTCCCCCGCCCTGCCGAGTTCAACCACCATTGGGTATGAGTTGACGTTGATGGAAGCCCAAGCGACACCGACGAGGGCAAATATGCCGTACAGCACAGGTGAAAACTCCGAAAAGAAGAAACCGGAAGCAAAACAAACAGCTAACACCGCCACGCCGAAGAGTATGACTTTTTTGCGGCCGAGCTTTGAGGACAAAAAGCCTACGGGTATGTAGCTGAGTATCGCTCCACCGGTTGCTACAAGCAAACAGGTAGACGCCGCACCCACATTCATGCTCCATGTGGCTTCGGCGTATTTTGTGAAGGCTGTGGTCACCGCGTTATAGCCCATGAACCAAAGAAATACTGAGAGGAGTATGAGTATCAAGCTGCGCCGCACATCCGGAGGGAGCTTGTGAGAGGGTTCGGGTTCACCGGCTTCTGGCTTAGGTTCATCCTGTGTGACACGCAATTTATTTTCTCGAATGGTGAGCGTCACTACAGCTACGGATAGCAGCATGAGTATGGCAACTACGATGAACACTGGGAAGTAACTCTGCTGACTGTTGTCTTTTATCAGCAGCTTGGTCATAACAAGGGTATATATTCCGCCCAATGCGCCCATCAGGTTTATTATGGCGTTTGCCTTGGACCTTAGCGGAGCAGGGGTCACATCCGGCATCAGCGCCACCGCGGGTGAGCGGTAAATGCCCATGGAAAGGAGCGTCATGCCCAGCGCGGCAAAGAACAGCCAGAGCAGACGGGCATTCGTGGCAACGGGTATAAGCAACATAAATGCCACTGCCATAACCGTGCCAACCAGTATAAATGGAGTGCGTTTGCCTAGTCTTGTGTTGCATCGGTCGCTCAACGCGCCGAACAGTGGCAACAGGAAAACAGCCAGTATGTTGTCCAACGCCATTATAAACCCGGAGATAGTGTCCCCCAGGCCGAAGGTATTTTTGAGTATCAACGGAACAAGATTGTCGTACATCTGCCAAAAAGCGCAGATGGACAAAAATGCGAATCCGACTAAAACAGTCCGGCGATAATTCAGCTTCATGCATAAGCCTCCTTATTTATACTGTTTTTATACTATCCTTTTT
The DNA here is from genome assembly GCA_937874755.1 of uncultured Clostridia bacterium. Lineage (GTDB taxonomy): Bacteria > Bacillota > Clostridia > Christensenellales > CALWSW01 > CALNBC01. The sequence goes on along the minus strand of CALNBC010000079.1, from coordinate 114 downwards.
GATGCAATCGCGCAATCAGCGCTGTGTAAAAAAAGAAGCAAACTGCTTCATTTCAGGGTGTCAAAAAAGACCTGCGGGCCTTTTTCGCCGATGGGTTTTCGCTTCGCGCAGGGT
>CALNBC010000078.1 GCA_937874755.1 uncultured Clostridia bacterium | reverse complement strand
GTGAAGGGCTTGTTGATGCCGCATACGCGAAAGACAAACCGCCTGAAGAGTGACCATAACCGCAACTGTCGCAAAAGACGCGACAACTGCCGATTATAACCGCGACACAGCCGCCTCCTAATGGGGGCGGGCTTTTTTATCATGACAGCCGTAAAACCCCTGCCTTCAGGCATGGGGATATAAGGCTACAATATTGACACTCCCCATGGCTAAAGCCAGGGGATTCTTCCTTCATTCAGCGTCGCGCCCTTGCGTCTTACATGCTGTCCAGAAGCGTAACTTCCCGCATGTCCTACGGTACAAATCTATTTTAGGCGGCGTTTACAATCCGCACACCTTCATCTAGGATGTTCTTTGCCGCATTTATATCGCGGTCATTGTGTTCCCCGCATTGCGGACAATCCCATTCACGGATAGCAAGGTCTTTCGTGGCCTTGTTTACGAATCCGCAACGGTTACAGGTCTGGCTGCTGGGGAAGAAGCGGTCTACTTTAACTTGACACTTGCCGTACCATCTCGTTTTGTATTCCAATTGCCTTGCCACTTCGCCCCACGCCGCGTCGCTGATTGCCTTTGCAAGTTTGCGGTTCTTCACCATGTTCTTTGGCATCAGCGTTTCCATTGCAATCAGGTCATAGTCTTGAACAAGGATGGTAGTCATCTTGTGAATTTTGTCAAGACGCTGGTTGGCAATGTGCTCGTGCAGACGCGCCACTTTAATTCTCGCCTTCTCACGGTTTGCACTATCCTTTGGTTTTCGGGATAGCTGCCGTTGGAGTTTGGCAAGTTTCTTCTGTGACTTGGCGAGATGGGTTTGGAATGTGTTGTCCGTCAGAGGTGATGGCAATTTCTTTTAGTCCGAGGTCTATCCCTACAATGGCTCCTGTGGGGTCAAGCGGTTGCCACTCAACGTCGGTGCAGAGAACGGAAACGAAATACTTGCCGCTTGGGTTCTGGCTTACGGTGGCAGAGAGAATGCGGCCTTCAACTTGCTTTGAGACGCGGCATTCTACAAGCCCTAGCTTTGGTAGTTGAATGTGCTTGTCAAGAACTTTGATATTTGTTCCAACACACTTACTTTTAAATGCCTTCTTGTTATCTTTCTTGCTTTTGAAATGCGGATATCCTGGTTTCTCTCCGTTCTTTACCCTGCGGAAGAAGTTCTGATACGCCTCGTCAAGGTCGCGGATACTAGATTGTAATGCAGTAGCATCCACTTCTTTGAGCCATTCCGTTGCTTTCTTCATCTGTGTCAAGTCGGCAGAACAAGCGTTGTAATTGAGAGTTTCTTTCCGTTCCTCATATGCGGTCTTGCGCTTCACAAGGTAATAGTTATACACATAGCGCGTACAGCCGAATGTTTTCTGAATCAGTTCTTCTTGTGCCTTGTTTGGATAGATCCTAAACTTGTACGCTTTTTCCATGTGTATCACCTACTTTCTTTGCGAAGTCTTTTGACTCTCAATGTACTCCTTGATTATCTCAAGTGGTGCTCCGCCAACTGTAGACACAAAATATGAGTTAGTCCACAGCGTTGGTAGTTTGGTTGTAAGGTGTTTGAACTCTTTACGAAGATGGTAGGACGTGATTCCTTTGATGTACTTAACCGCCTTGTGAATACCAAATTGCGGGTCTACTTTCATCAGCAAATGCACATGGTCTGGCATGATTTCCATTTCAATTATATCGACTTGGATTTCAGAAGCCGCTTGTAATATCAACTCCTTCAGACGGCTTTCGACTTCTCCAACGAGGACTTTGCGTCGATACTTAGGACACCAGACCACATGATACTTGCAGGAGTAGACCACGTTGGAGTTAGATTTGTAGTCCACTCTTGTATTATACTACAATGCTTTATCTAATGCAACAGTTTTTGGAAAATTTCTTTTTGCGCCTTATATCCCCATGCCTAAAGGCAGGGGTTTTACGGCGTTATCTGATAAATTGTTTTTGAAAATATTGTTTAATAGATACGTCTAAGTGGTATAATACATTTGTGGACTACAAATCTAACAACAATGTGGTCTACTCATGCAAATACCATGTGGTATGGTGTCCAAAATATCGACGCAAGGTTCTCGTAGAGGATGTCGAAACACGCTTAAAGGAGTTGATTAAAAGTGCGTGTTTGGAAAAACAGGTCGATATAATTCAAATGGAAGTCATGCCAGACCACGTGCATTTGATTCTTGAGGTAGACCCGCAATTCGGGATTCACAGGGCGGTCAAGCACATCAAGGGGGTCACATCGTTTTACCTGCGAGGTGAATTTAAGGACTTAACATCAAAACTTCCAACTCTCTGGACAAACTCTTACTTTGTATCAACCGTGGGCGGAGCGCCGTTGGAGGCAATCAGGAAGTATGTTGAAAACCAGAAAACATCTCAAAGAAAGTAGGTGATACACATGGAAAAAGCGTACAAGTTTAGGATCTATCCAAACAAGACACAAGAAGAACTAATTCAAAAAACATTTGGGTGTACTCGCTATGTGTATAACTACTATCTTGCTATGCGGAAAGAGAAATACGAATCTGATAAGGCTACGTTCAACTACTACGCATGTTCTTCCGATTTAACATCGCATAAAAAGGTTAAGGATTGGTTACGAGAGGTTGACGCAACCGCGCTTCAGTCATCTTTGAACGATTTGGATATTGCGTACCAAAACTTCTTCCGTAGGGTAAAGAGTGGTGGAAAGCCTGGGTATCCAAGATTTAAAAGTAAACGTGATAATCGCAAGTCATTCAAGAGTAAGGCAGTGGGTTCAAATATCCGCTTGTTTGACAAGTATGTCAGGTTACCGAAACTTGGTAACATCAAGTGCAGAGTATCTAAACAGATAGAAGGGCGTATCATATCTGCAAACGTATCACAGAATCCAAGCGGGAAGTATTTCGTGTCCGTCTTGTGTACAGACGTTGATATTCAACCGATGGAAAGAGCCGGTGCAATAGTTGGCGTTGATCTTGGGCTGAAGGAACTCGCTATTACATCAGATAATCAGCACTTCGCAAACCCAAAGCACTTCAACAAGTCACAGAAGAAACTTGCAAAACTCCAACGTAGGCTATCCCGAAAATCAAAGGGTAGTAACAACAGAGAAAAGGCGAGAATCAAAGTGGCGAGGTTGCACGAGCACATTGCAAACCAAAGACTTGATAACGCACACAAGGTGACAACATCACTTGTGCGTGACTATGACTTGATTGCGATGGAAACGCTCATGCCCAAGAACATGGTCAAAAATCACAGGCTTGCGAAGGCGGTCGGCGACGCAGCGTGGGGCGAGATTGCCAGACAGTTGGAGTACAAGTGCAATTGGTATGGGAAAGAACTTGTCAAAGTAGACAGGTTCTACCCGTCAAGCCAAACATGCAACTCTTGTGGCTACAAGAACTCTGACACGAAGAATCTTGCCGTTAGAGAGTGGGGCTGTCCAAAGTGCGGCACGCATCACGACAGAGACGTAAACGCTGCAAAGAATATTTTAGATGAAGGGTTAAGAATATTAAGTGTTGCTTAACAAAAACGAGTACCGTGGGACGCACGGGAATTTACGCTTGGGGAGAGCATGTAAGACCAAACAGGGGCGACGCTCGAAGAACCAAGAATCCCCCGGCTTTAGCCGTGGGGAGTGTCAAGCGGGGGTTGCGCCCTGGGAGGAAAATCAAGAAAGGTTCGTGTTCGTGACGGAGGAATAAAAGGTGTAATGCGATGTAAGTACCGAGCCGGGCGGTATATCCCCGGCAGAAAGGCAAGAGAATATGTGGATTCTGAATAACGAGGACTACCGGGAGTTCCAGGCCTATAAGGCGACCTGGCTGACGCCTGACGATGTGGAGCGGCTGGCGGGCGGCGTACTGCCCGATGACGATGACTGAGCGCCGCTTCCGTTCAGCGACCCGGCGATGGCCTGTGTGGAGGCATACGAGGACGCGTGGGACTACCCCACGCAGGAGCAGCAAAAGCGGTACAGCGGGCTGCTGGAGGAGGATGCATGACCGACACAGAGGACTACATCGTGTTTGACCGCTCCGGCACGCCCCATGTGGTCGTTGCCGTCAAAACGGAAACCAGCGAGAATTGCCCGCAAAGCGGAAATCGGGAGGTGGAAGGATGACAATTCGCGCCATGTCATACGCAGAATCCAGGCTGGACTACTTCAAGCGCAAGTCGGCGAAATGCCGAAAAACCCTTTGGTGGTGGCAGTGGCAGAAACCGAACAAACAATACAGTCAGACAACAATCCATGATATGTGTAACGAAATTGGACGAGAAATCAGTTACTTGGATGATGTGATAGCGATGCTGGAAAGTCTGGAGGTGGAAGGATGAACAGATACAAAGGTTATGAGCGGCATTTCAACAAGGATGCGAACCAATACAAACGATTTATCCAAGCCGTGCTGGGCTGGTGGCGTGGCAACGAAAAGAAAAAGCGTTATAAGGACATCCCGGTGTGGCTGAAGAGGGAAATCATGGCGAAGGCGGTCGCCAAGCGGCAGATGCGAAATAAAAAGCGACTAGCACAAGCGCAAAACGGCGCAATCGGCATGATGACAAAGAAGACGCGGAAATGATGGCGACCTTCGCCGCCAACCTCCGCCGCCTGATGGCCGAGCAGGGGTTGTCCCTGTGGCGGCTATCGGTGCTGGCGGGCGTGAGCGAGATGAGCATAGTCTACTGGCGACGCGAAATGACACTTGACGAGATAGGAGGGCGAAGGAATGACCGGGTCAGATAACCCCTGTGCTACCTGCTCAAACCGAGATTGTGCAAATAGCCTGTTGGCGAAATGGTGGGACTTGTGCGTAGAAAGCAAGTTTACCCTGTTCAAACAGTTTGAGCGCACCCAATCGGGTGCAAACAGCCCGGAATCAGTCAGAACAACCCCGAACGGGGATGAAGGAGTGGAGCAATGAGTAATTTGATTGCACCCGGCATGGAAGCAGCCCGGAGCGAACTGGCCCAGACCGACGCCGAGCACATCATCCGGCTGTATCGCTCCGGCGTAAGCCATGCGGATATCGCCGGGCGCGGGTTCGACCTGGCCGAGGTCAGGCGGGTGATAAGCGAGGCGACGCGGGTGGATGAGACGCTGTATCAGGCGCATAAGGGGATTGAGTGCCGATGGACGAAGCAGGAGCGCAAGCAATGACCGCGTAAAGCACAACTACGATTGACTGAAGTGTAATCGAATGGGGTGAAGAGATGACGGCTAAAGAGTTCCTGCAATCAGTCAGGCGAGCGAACACGGACGCGGACAGGCACATCAGCCGCTTAGAGCATTACCGTGAGGCGGCGGGCTACGGCACCGGCAAGCGCGAGGCATCACGCATCAGCGGCACAAGCCAGCGCAGCAGGGTAGAGGACAATGTCTGTGCCATGATTGACTATGAGCGCGAGCACCAGCTGATGGGCAGAGCCAACGACGCGGTGGATGAGTTTGTCGACAGACGCAAGACGGCCCGTGATATCATCGCCCTGATTCCGCGAGAGCGTTATCGAGAGGTGCTGTACAGATATTACATTGACGGCCTGACATGGCGGCAGGTGGCCGAACAGATGGGCATCGGGATACGGCGTGTGTACAAACTGCACGGCTGGGCGCTGGTCATCTTCGACAAGATTATGGGCAACGCAGAAAATATCGCCTGAAAAACACAATATGTTGTGTATAGTGTTGACAGGGGGCACTACATATTGTATAATTTGATACAGGTCAGAGGTGTAACTATGAGCAGTTACGCCTCTTTTTATAGTAGACCGCTTCTTCCCCAGCAGCCAGACCTGTAACCGTTGCGGATTCGTAAAC
>CALNBC010000077.1 GCA_937874755.1 uncultured Clostridia bacterium | reverse complement strand
GGTGAAGGACAAGAACGGCAACGAAGCCACCATCACCACCAAGAATGACCTCCCCAGCAAGCTGCACGCCCGCCGCCAGATAATGTCTTATCTGTACGATGTTCAGGAGCCCAAGAAGAAGGGCGAAAGCAAGGGTGACTACCACCTTCGCACCCGCAAGATCAACCATCCTGCGGTGGAGAAGCTCTTCAACGAATACGGCCCCAGGTTCGAGAACCGCAACGGTGGGTACACCCGCATCATAAAAATGGGTCCCCGCCGCGGAGATGCCGCCGAAATGTGCATACTCGAGCTGGTGTAACTCCACAACGCGCCAAAAAGAAGCAGGCATTGTAATGCCGCTTCTTTTTTATTTTCTTCATAAAACAGGTTAGCGTTGTTATGAAAGAGTCAATAACTCTCGGTCAAAAGTCCGCACAGCGCGCTGTATCTCGTTTGCTCGTGGTTGTTCTCTACCATGCGCGAGAGGGTGGAGGGTCGCCCCACGATGACCGCGCGGTTGCGCGCTCGGGTGATGGCGGTGTACAGCAGGTTTCTGGTCATGAGCTGGGGCGGTCCGCCGCAAAGGGGCAGGAGTACCACGGGGAATTCGCTGCCCTGGGATTTGTGGATTGAGATGCAGTAAGCAAGGTCTAGTTCGCCCATCTCTCCGTAAGCGTAAAAGGAGGTGCGCTCGTCGTCAAACAGCACCTCGACCAGTTTATCCCGGGTGTGAATATTCATTATCGTGCCAATGTCTCCGTTAAAAACGCCGCAACCCTCGGGTTCGCCCAGAACGGTGGGTTTGGTCCACTCCATCTTGTAGTTGTTCTTAGTCTGCATGACCTTGTCCCCCGCTCGAAAGAGAGTCTCTCCGAAGGTCATTTCTGCCTTGCCCGGCTCTTCGGGGTTCAGCGCGTCCTGAAGCAACGCATTGAGACTATGCACGCCCAACGGTCCTTTCTTGGTCGGTGAGAGCACTTGAAGTTCGCTCCAAACATCGCCTAACTTGCCGTTCTTGCAGATGTTTACGATTCTTTGCTGAACGTCCCCCTGTACTTGGCGGGGCTCGAAGGCAAAGTCCTCGGTATATTCCAGCATGGGCAACTCGCCCGAATTGATTAGGGCGGCGTTCTCTGCAATTCTGCTCCTGCCGCTCTGGCGAAAGATTCTGCTCAGCCTGAAGACGGGGAAGCGCTCGCTGTTTATTATGTTGCGCAGTACGTTTCCCGCGCCGACGGAGGGAAGCTGATCCGCGTCGCCCACAAGCAGTAGCCGCGCTTTTTCTGGAAGGGCGCAGAGCAGGCGGTACATCAGCATCGAGTCTATCATGGAGGCTTCGTCCACTATGTAGACGTCCGCCTCCAACGGGGCTTCCGCATTCCTAAAGAAGAAGTCTCCGTTGTATTCAAGCAATCGGTGTATGGTGCGCGCTTCTCTGCCTGTCGTTTCGGAAAGGCGCTTAGCCGCTCTGCCCGTCGGCGCACAAAGCTCGACAGAAAAGCCCATCTTGTCCATCAGCGCGAGCACAAACTGCATTATGGTCGTCTTTCCCGTTCCGGGTCCTCCTGTGACCACCAGCATGCCGCAGTCGACTGCGGCGAGCACCGCTTGCC
>CALNBC010000076.1 GCA_937874755.1 uncultured Clostridia bacterium | reverse complement strand
ATCCAGGGGCTTTCCACCTCCATGCCGGAGGACATCCAGCAGGAGATAGTTCACACCGTACCCGGGCTGGAGCACGCCGAAATCATGCGCTCCGCCTACGCCATCGAATACGACTGCATAGACCCCACCCAGCTCCGCCTTTCCCTCGCCTCCAAGCACATAGAGGGATTGTATTTCGCGGGGCAGATAAACGGCACCAGCGGTTACGAGGAGGCCGCCGCCCAAGGTATAGTCGCGGGCATAAACGCCTCGCTCTGGCTTAGGGGCAAGGAGCCCATGGTACTCCACCGGAACGACGGTTACATAGGCGTGCTGATAGACGACCTGGTCACAAAGGGCACCGAAGAGCCCTACCGCATGATGACCAGCCGCGCAGAGTATCGCCTGCTCCTTAGGCAGGACAATGCCGATCTTCGCCTGACCGAGCGTGGTTACGAGGCGGGGCTGGCAACGAGGCAGCGCTATGAAGTCATGCTTAGCAAGCGGAACGAACTCAACCTCGAGCTGCACCGCATGAAGCACACCAACGCCCTACGAGGGGAGCTTATAGCTATGCTATTAGAGCGCGGCGAACCTTCCCCCAAGAAGACACCAACGCTGTTCGAACTGCTAAAGCGCGAGGGTATGGGGCTTGAGGATGTGCGAAGGTGCGACCCGAACCCCGCTTCAGTTTCCCCCGCTGTCGCCGAACAGCTTTCCATAGAAGCGCGGTACGAGGGCTACATCCAAAAGCAGCAGAACGAGGTCGAGCGCTTCAAGCGCCTGGAAAACCACAGGATTCCCGTCGATTTGGATTACCTCGGCATGAGAGGGCTGCGCACCGAGGCGCAGCAAAAGCTCGCCAAAAGGCGCCCCGAGAACATAGGTCAGGCGGCGCGCATTTCCGGCGTTTCCCCTGCGGACGTGGCGGTGCTGCTCATAGCCGTGCAAAAACGCGAAAGAGAGGCGGAATCGGTCTGATGGATAATGACATACTACTTGCCGCTTTCAAAGAAATCTCCTTTGTGCCCAGCGCAGAGC
>CALNBC010000075.1 GCA_937874755.1 uncultured Clostridia bacterium | reverse complement strand
TGGAGAGACCCGCCTGGAATTGCTGGTTTACGGGTTGGCGCCGAAGTTCGAGTTCGACCTCGCTTGACCCTTCTGAAATACTGATGTCGGAGGACAGAGTTGAAGATACTTATTGCCGACGACGATAGGGAGATCGTCGCAGCCCTCTCCGTATACCTAAAAAACGAGGGCTATGAAGTGCAGTGCGCCTATGACGGCGAGAGTGCGTTATCGCTGCTCAAAGAGACAGACTTCCATTTGATTCTGCTGGACGTTATGATGCCCAAAAAGGACGGTATTGCGGTGCTTAGCGAACTGCGTGAGCGCAACGGCAACACCCCCGTCATAATGCTGTCCGCCAAGGGCGAGGACGAGGATAAAATCAAGGGTCTCAACACAGGGGCGGACGATTACCTGACCAAGCCCTTCAACCCCCTCGAGCTCATCGCGCGGGTTAAGAGCCAGCTGAGACGATACACCACTCTGGGTGCTGCCAAGAACACAGAAGGCGTGTACCGCTCGGGCGGGCTTGTTTTGGACGAGGTGCGCCGCGAAGTTACCGTCGATGGCGAGCCTGTGCGGCTTACGCCCGTCGAGTTCGGCATACTCGCACTATTGATAAAAGAAGCCGGGCGTGTTTTTTCCATCAGCCAGATATACGAAAGCGTCTGGAAGGAACCTGCTATAAACCCCGAAAACACAGTCGCCGTTCACATACGGCGCATAAGGGAGAAGATTGAGATAGATCCCAAAGAGCCAAAATACCTGAAGGTGGTATGGGGAATTGGATACAAAATCGAAAAATTTGCAGCCGAATAGCGAGTCGAAGCCCCCTAAAATCGAGCAGGAGGGCGACTGGGCGGAGTGGGACAGCGCCCTCGAGGAGGGCGACATCCTCGAGACGGGGCGCATGTATTCCCATTGGATGCTCAAGGTCTTGGCCATTACCGTGTGCGTAATCGCGGTATGCTACATATTGCGTGGAACGGTGCTCTGGGGATTTTACGGCGATTCGGACACTGCGGATTACGCCCAATCCGAATCCCTCTCGACGGCGATGACCGCCACCGTGCGCCAGGCGATTTCCCTGCTGTTTTACTACGTAGACGAAGAGGCGACCGAAAGCGGCACTTCCCCGGCGGGCATAGCTCGAGAGGAGCGCCTCGGCAAGCTTTCCGCCCAGTACGAAAGCGAGCGCACCGCGCTGTCCGAGAGCGTAGAGAATCCCCACGACCTGGGGGACAGGCTTTCCGAGTTACTCGCGGAATACGAAAGGCAGTACGCCTCGATAATGAGCGCGGACAGTGAGGCTATCGCCTCGCTCAGGGCGTCCCTCGATTCCTCTACAGGCGTATTTGTGGCATGCGTCTCCAAGGAAGGAGCGATAATGTCGAATTTTGCCTTGGGAAACAACACCCCCCAAGGCGTTCGCTCTTTCTTTGAGTCCCTGCCCGCAGCAGCGTACGCTGGAGCTGAGTACTTCGGCGACCTGCCTGAAAACTCGGTAGCGCTGACCGATACCTCCATGACCAGAGACATTCCCGCGGACAGCGAGTTTTACGCGGGCTATTCCGCGCCGCGATTTTCCCAGATGAAGGGCGAATACGACACCGCCCGTGCGACCGCCAGAAACGGCCCCTCCTACCTATTCTGGGGCGGCATGATCGCCCTCGCTTCCCTTGTGTGGCTGGTGTTCACAGCGGGCAAGTCCGCGGCCTACGACGGCGTGCGCCCGGTGTTCATCGATGGCATTTATACTGACGTGCTCGCCCTATTGACGGTCGCAGGGGTCTCCGGCTGCATACACGCGCTGGGGCTTTTCAGCCGCCTGGGCTACTCCAGGATGACTGACTTCGCCCTAGGCGTGGTAGACGGCGGAACCCTGCTGACGGTCTACACCCCCGTTTCCATCGCGACACTGCTGTGCATCATGCTGCTGCTCTCTTGCGCGAGGAAGGTCAAAGCGCACAGGGTGTTTCGGCATTCCCTCATAGGCATTGCTTTGCGCCGCGTCGCTACGCTCATCCGACTGGCGGTGCGGGGCTTGCGCGCCGGTTCCCTCGCCAGAATGGCGACGCTCGCCACATTCAGCTACATCGCCATAGGGCTTGCCTGCGTGGGAATCAGCCTGTATATAACATCCAGCTTGGAAACCCTTGGGGCTGTGGTGGGCGTCGCGATAATAATTTGCTACGCGCTATGGCTCAACCACCGAATGGTTGCCCGCAGCCGTGACCTTGAGCGCATCGTGGACGACGTCAAAAGGATAGGCGCGGGGGAGCTATCCCACCGCGCAGCTGCACCCCGTTCCAGCGAATTCCACGGGCTGGTGAAGGGCATAAATGACATCGCCAAGGGGCTGGAGGCAAGCCTTGGCGAACGCGTGCGTGCCGAGCGCATGAAGACAGAGCTCATAACAAACGTATCCCACGACCTGCGCACCCCGCTGACGGGGCTTATCACTTATGTAGACCTGCTGAAAAACGAGGGGCTTTCTTCGCCCCACGCGCCAGAATACCTAGCCGTGCTGGACAAAAAAAGCCAGCGCCTGAAGACGCTGACCGATGATTTGTTCGAAGCCGCAAAGGCGGCGAGCGGCACGCTGCCTGTGGAGACCGAGCGCATTGATCTTTGCTCCCTCGTCAGCCAGGGGTTGGCGGAAATGGCGGACTGGATAGAATCCTCCGGGCTGACGGTATGCACCGAGCTGCCCGCAGAGCACACATTTGCCCTCGCGGACGGCAAGCGGCTCTGGCGCGCGGTGCAGAATCTCATGTCCAACGCCTTAAACTATTCCATGCCCGGCACGAGGGTATTTGTCTCTGCCGGGTATGATGATCAAAATGACATGGCGTTTATAACCGTTAAAAACGTTTCCAAGGAGCCCATAAGCTCGGGGGCTCGCCTTTCGGAAAGGTTCTACCGAGGAGATTCCGCGAGGCATAGCGAGGGCTCGGGGCTGGGGCTGTCCATTTCGCGCAGCCTATGCGAGCTCATGAAGGGCGAACTCGTGCTGTCTGCGGATGGCGACCTCTTCAAGGCGACTGTGCTGCTCCCGCCCTATCCGAACGAAGAAGCACTTGCGACCGGGGAGCCTGATAGTTCGCATTCGCCATAGGTGAAGAATTACCCAAAGCATGTGTTGTTGGTCGTGCTCTTTAGTTGCACTTCTAAACGACTAAAGGGAGGCATTGCCCCCCTTTTTACTATATTACCTCAAACAAATGGACTTCGGAATTAAACCGCCGAACCAAGCCTAAGATACGCTGCACTGTTAATCCTCAAGCGGTGCGCTCGACCGCAACGCGGTTGTATTTTTTATAGAACCTATACATGCAGAGCATCAGAACCGCTTCGCAGTATATCGCCACAGCCATAGCTATGTAACCAAGGGTGTGCAGCTCTAGGGCGTGCACTATTATCTCGATTACTGTGGCGACAATGTCGATCACCATGTGGTGCAGGAAGTGGTGTGCCATATCGTGGTCGTGCAACAGGTTCGCAAGCTGGGCGAAGCTCGTGCACATGAAGTATAGCACAAAGCAATAAATCGCCAAGGGTATGAGCTCACCCAATATGCCAGTGTGGGTGAAGAAACCCATGACGGTCATCACCAGCGCAAAGAAAGCCGCCCAATCGGCTGAGCCGAAGCCGACGTTCTTCTCGTGCAAGTCGAAAAGCCCCAAGGCCACCAGAAAATAGCCGGCAGCGTCCAACGCTTTGCCGACCGTTTCATTCCAAGGGAAGGGGAGCAGCATAAGTATTATTCCGGGTATGACCAGGAGAGTGCCGCGAAGTTCCAGCACTGTCAAGGTCTTTTGTCTTCTGAATCTGTTTGCCATCTCGCGCTCCAAACTAGTTATTTTGCGGATGAAGCCCGCTCATTCGACAAAGATTTATTATTCCGTGCCATTTGGGATTATAGCACGAAGATTGTCGTTTGTCAGCTGGTTAACCAATACGCAGGAGCATTTATTGATGCCATAATTTAGTCGCAACAGCAGGCGCGAGCGCCCAGCTGTCGTACAACTTTACAAATACTGTATTATAATGATATTATTAAAGTCAACGTCGACAAACAAGTCTCGCCGTATAGGAGAGTTTTGACGGGCAAAAACCCGACATATAACATATGTTTAATTTCTGAAAGGAGCTTTGATGGACGACCTTTTTACCCCGGCGGCAAAGAAAACGGCGCCCCTTGCCGACCGCATGCGCCCGGAGTCCCTTTCCGGCTTCATCGGTCAGGAGCACATCGTGGGGGAAGGCAGGTTGCTTCGCCGGGCAATTATGACGGACGCTCTCCAAAGCTCAATATTTTACGGTCCGCCGGGCTGCGGAAAAACCACCCTCGCCCATATCATAGCTTCCACCACCGGCTCCGCCTTCGAAAAACTGAACGCCGTCACCGATGGCGTGAAGGAGCTTCGCGAGGTCATTGCCCGGGCGGAAAACAGGCTCAAACTCTATCAAAAACCCACATACCTGCTGCTGGACGAATGCCACCGCTGGAACAAAGCCCAGTCGGACGCCATACT
>CALNBC010000074.1 GCA_937874755.1 uncultured Clostridia bacterium | reverse complement strand
TTCGTATTGTGCGATTACCCCCGAGGCTTCTATTTGAGCAGCGGCGGTTTTCGATTGGGCAAGCTGCTCCTGCGCGCTCATGTATTCGACGCTCCCCAGGGGGAGCAATGCGAGGGATTCTTGAAGGGCGGCTATCGCTTCGGCAAGCTGCGTGTAACTTTCCAGTGCGCCGCTTTCCTCGATTTGCGCCATGCCCGAAGTAACTGCGGCGCGGTTCTCGTCAAGCTGCGCCTGACTCTGCGCGAGTTGCGAAAATGTCTCTTCCTTCTTGGTCTCGTATTCCGAAAGCGCCTGCTCGTAATCGCGAACGCCCTTGCGGTATTCCCTCTGCGCGTCGGCGAGTTGCGCGTTTGCGTCAACAAGCTTTTGCTCCTGCTCGCTTATCTCCTGCGCGGCGTTCTCAAGCTCCGTCAGGGCGTCGGCCAGCTCCGCCTCGGCATCCGCCTTTTCCGATAGGTACTCCGCATTTGCGTCGTCGAACTTTTGCTGCGCGTCGGCCAGCTCCTCGTTCGCATCCCCGATTATTTCCTCGTAGCGAAGCTCGCTCCGCATTTTCAGCGCATCCTTCAGCGGTTGCTCCTTTGCGGTTATAAAGGCGTCGTACTCGTCGGTGTGAATCGCGTAATCGTGCTGCCAGCCAAGCAAAATCTCGGTGTAATAGTCGGTGGAAAAACCTTCCTCAGTCAGATAGGCGAAGGCGTATACAATTCCGCTGCCAATGGAGGACGTGCCCCTGTTGTAAGTCAGGTAATTCGGCGAATCTACCAAACCGACGACGGTATACTCGTCGTAGGCAAAGGCATCTCGCGTATCCTCGTCGTTGGAAGAGGAGAGGCAGATTTTCGAGCCTATTGCGTCTTCGGCAAACCCTTTGGAATCCAGAACGCACTCGCCGCCCGATTCGGGCAGCCTGCCGGAAATCAAATTGAGCTTGTCGGTCGAATATGTGACGGTATGCGCCTTGAGCACGACGTCTTCGCCTTCGCCTGTATCCGCAATGAAATCGAGGGTAATCGCGCCTTCGGCGGCAGCCCCGTCAAAGCCGTCGAAATACCGCACGTCCTCCTTTGTAAGCCCCAGGGTGGAGAGCAGTTGGTAGTCGTGCATTTTGTATTCGGCAACGTAACTGTCCAGCGTTTGCACCATGGCGGGCTTGGTTATGACCAGCCCCGTAAAAAACCCTACCCCGAGGGCGATAATCGCTAGTATGGCGAGATAGCGCTCCCAGGTGTGGCGCACTTCTCTAAAGTTGTTCTTGTGCCAAGCGGAGTGCCGCATCACCATTCAATCTCCTCAATGGGCAGTACCTGCTCGTTTTTGCGAACGTAAACCACAGTGCCGCTGCGCACCTTGATTACGCGATCCGCCATGGCGGTCAGCGCGGAGTTGTGGGTGACTATGACCACCAGCATACCGTTCTTGCGGCTCTGGTCCTGCAACAGCTTGAGTATTTGCCGCCCCGTTTCGTAATCCAGCGCACCTGTAGGCTCGTCGCACAGCAGCATTTTGGGGTTCTTTGCCAGGGCGCGTGCGATGGCGACGCGCTGCTGCTCGCCGCCCGAAAGCTGGGACGGAAAATGGTGCGCCCTTTCGCTTAACCCTACGCTTGCCAGCACTTCCTTGGCGGGCAGGGGGTTCTTTATCATCTGCGTCACTATCTCGACGTTTTCCAGCGCGGTGAGGTTGGGTATGAGGTTGTAGAACTGGAAAACGAAGCCTATGTCCGTGCGGCGAAAAGCGGTCAACTCGTTCTTGTTGAAGGAGGATATCTCCTTATCCCCCATGACCACCCGTCCGGAAGTCAGCGTGTCCATGCCGCCCAATATGTTCAGCAGTGTAGTCTTGCCTGCGCCCGAGTGGCCGACAATGACGCAAACTTCGCCCGCGTCTATAGTAAAGGAAACATCGCGCAACGCGGATAAACTCACGTCGCCCGACTGGTAGACCTTGCTTACATTCTCAAAACTCACGTATGAGCTCATATTTGTCCTCCCAAGTTTGACAAATGTTGAAAATTCAACTATTGTTTAGTTTAGCAAAGGACGAGGCGATTTTGAATAATCAGTTTTCCAGCGCGGTGAATAAATTTGAACACAAAAAAACAGTATGTTAAGTTTATAAAAAAGAAAGGCGGGGAATTATGCCCAATCAAGAAGCCAAGACCGAAAACCGCAGTGTAAGGAATACAAAGAAGCGCTTGAAGGACAGCCTGATGGCGCTGCTTAAGAGCAAGCCTGCGTCGGATATAACCGTAAAGGAGCTGTGCGACTTGGCGGACATCAACCGCGGCACGTTCTACTACCACTACACCGACATTTTTGACATGCTCAGGAAGCTCCAGGAGGAATTCACCGGCGAATTCTACGGGATAATAAGCCCTGTAAAAACGGCAGCTACGCCGGAGGAGGAGGCGTATTCGATACTGGCGGAGGTGTTTGTATTTTTCGACGAGAACGCCGAATTCAGTGAAATACTGCTGGGTCCGAATGGCGACATGGCCTTTTTCCAGCGCCTAAAGAAATTGGTAGATGAAAAATGCTCTGATATATGGAAGGAAGCAGGGTTTTTGCTGAGCCCTGCGGAATACGAGTTGTTCAACTCCTTTATCATCAATGGCTTTATCGGGCTGCTCGGAACCTGGCTCAATACAGGGCGAAGGCAATCGCCGCAGGAAATCGCCCGCTTTGTGACTAAGAACATAATCCCCGTCATGAAGCTGACGGGCGAGGGGTAAGGGATTATGTTAGCTGAGTTACATAAATAAATCTCAATCATACACCCGCTGCATACCCTCGTCAAACGGAAAATTTGCTTTATTCTTGAAATGTGGTATACTAGTTTATAACCGTGCTTCTGATAGCACAATATATATTAAATAGTAGGAAACCAGCCTTTAATCCTGGCTGAACAAAGGAGAATTGACCATGTTTACTTTGAATGCAGAGAATCGAAATACCGCATTAAAACCCAAGCAGCTCAGAAGGGAAGGTAAAATTCCGGGCGTGCTGTATGGCAAGAACCTCGGCGAATCCATCAGCATCCAGATCACCAAAAAAGAAGCCGATCGCTTCCTCAAAACCAACGCTGTGGGGAGCAAGGTAGAAGTGGATGTGGGCGGCAGCAAGCACACCTCCCTGTTCAGGGAAGCGAGCTACAAGCCGGCAACTGCCGAGCTGGAACACCTGAGTTTCCAGACCCTCTTGGCAAACGAAGTCGTCTCGAGCACCGCAAGAATTATTCTGCTGAACAAAGAAAAGATTCCGGGCATGGTGCAGCACACGCTGACCGAGTTTGCATATAAGGCACTGCCCGCCCACATGATTGACAAGGTTGAGATTGACATAGAAGGCAAGCAGATAGGCGACTCTTTGAGGCTGGGCGACCTCGAAATTGCGAACGACTCCAACGTCGAAATACTTACCCCTTTGGACATGATGGTCTACTCCGTCGTGGATGCCCGCAAGCCTCTGGAGGTTCCCGAATCCGATGATACCGAGGGCGAGGCCGCGGAATCTGCGGTCGCGGCTGAATAAGCCTCGAAGATTTCATTTTTTAAGGGAAAATTGATTGCGGTCAAGGTTTTTAGCCGCCGATGGACTTAGAATATAACCATAGAGAAGCAAAACGCATCGAAGGGGGATATTCTATAATGAAACAAACTTTAACCATCGACGGCAATACCCGTCTGGGCGAACTCGTAACCTTTTTTCCCGCCATAACTTCGCGCCTGAACGAGCTGCACATCGATTACTGCTGCCAGGGCGACCGAACTCTTGACGAAGCTATAAAAGAAGCGGGGCTATCACCCGATTTTCTTGCACAAGTGCAAAAGGCTTACGCCGAGTACCTCGCTAGGCCCGGTAAAGAGGCGCCGATTACCGAGCTTTCCGACGAGGAGCTCATCGACCTCATACTCGACACGCATCACCTTACCGAGCGCGCCTTGTGGAAGGAACTCGACAAGCTTGTAAACCTCATTTTGCTAGTGCACTACGAGCACGGCAAGGAGCTTATGCTCAATGTGCACCGCGGCTTCAGCGAGCTCAAGATGGAACTCGAAGAGCACTTCGCCAAAGAAGAAAAGGAACTCTTCCCCGCGATGCTCAAGGAGGGTAAAACTGCCAGGGAATTGACGGCAATCCGCACCCTTATAAGCGAGCTTGAAGGCGAGCACGACGGCGCGGGTAAAATCATCAAGCGCCTTTTGAGGGACACTGACGATTTCACGCCGCCCGTTTACGCCTGCCCCACAGTGAAGAACGTATACAGCAAGCTGCACGAGCTGGTGGACGATATCTTCCTGCATATCGCCAAGGAGAACAGCGTACTTTTCAAGCGCTACCAATAACAGCCGATGTTTCCGGCTTCATCAATAAATCCGGCGAGAGGAGTGAAAAAGCATGGCAAAAGCAGAATTCCAGTTGGAACCGTTGACCTGCCCTACCTGTGTCAAAAAAATCGAAACCACGCTGACCAAGGCAAAAGGCGTTAATTCGGTCAGAGTACTATTCAACTCCAACAAGGTCAAAACCGAGTTCGACGATACGGTGACCAGTGTGGAAAAACTCAAACTCACGATTGAAAACCTGGGGTATACGGTGCTAACTTCGAAAGTATCCTGAAAGCATCCCGAAAGTATGCTGACAGAAAGCATCTTTTGAAATACAATAATCCGCAAGTCAAGCGGGGCAGTCATCGTACTGCCCCGCTTTTGTGCTCGCCTTTGCGCCCGTTATTCCTGCAAACAGCAAATCGCCGCAAACTTTTTCATGCTGTCTCGGTTAACTTGATATAAATCAAGGCTGGCAGTTCAGATAGGCTATAAAATAATCTCAGATAACAAAGGGAGGGTCACAATGAGCAAAGTGCTATTTCAGATAAAACTCCCCTGCTGCCATGGGCACGCCAGAGGGATAGAGGACGAACTTGTCAAGCTGGGCGGCGTCAAGACTGCAAAGGTCTTGCCAAATATTCAAAGGCTGCGGGTGGAATTCGACGGCAGCAGGACGAGCGCGGCGGACCTGGCAGGCGTCCTGGAAAGTTTGGGCTGTGCATTCGAGCTAATAAAGCAATGCGAGGAGGTATAACATGATAAGACATATAAACGAGCACAAGAACCACATCATGGCGGTTTCGGGCATTCTGATTGCGGTTGCCTTTGTGTTATCCCTTGCGGGGTACGGCACCTACAACGATTATTTATTGATAACCGCGACGGTCATAGCCGTCATTCCCATCGCCATAAGGGCGTTTCAGGCGCTTCGCATGAAGGCTTTCAGCATAGAGCTGCTGGTGACCATTGCCGTGGTTGGCGCGCTGTATATCCGCGAGTACACAGAGTCCTCGGTGGTAACGTTCCTGTTCCTGTTCGGCGCGTACCTCGAAGCGCGCACGCTCGAAAAGACGCGCTCCTCGCTCAAGGCGCTCATAGACATGGCGCCACAGGAGGCGACAGTCGTGCGCGACGGTGCAAACCTGACGATACCCGTAGAGGAAGTCGTGCTGGGTGACAGGGTAATCATACGCTCGGGCGGCAAGGTGCCGGTGGATGGCAGCATCGCATCGGGCAGGGCAACGCTCAACGAAGCTGCAATCACCGGCGAATCCGTACCA